>NZ_CALINL010000195.1 GCF_938045225.1 uncultured Campylobacter sp. | reverse complement strand
CCCAGTGTTTGGCCAAGGCTTCTACGGCTGTGCCCTTTGTAGTGTGAGGCAATACAAACTCTAAATTACCCTCACTAGAGAGCAGCACATCGTAAAATCTTTCACGGCCTGTGCCATCGTGGGACAGACCTTGGTATTCATCTCGTAAGTCTTGCAAGATACGCTGACGCATCGGCTCGTCACCGTAAAAGATTTGAATCTTCTCAGGACCTTCGTCTAAGGATTCCATATGAGCTAATAAATCACATACCATTGTCCGCGTCGCCAAGATAAATGGACGAATATTAGGTCTAAAGAAGAAATTAGACTGCTCTATTTCACATTCAGACATGTTCACTTTTGCTACTTCATCACCTTCTGCCAATGCATAGTGATCATAAGTTGCTCCTGGCAGGTGGGTGTGTAATGCATTAGGCACCTGGGATTGAAATGTACTAGAAACCCGACCATCTAGTGTATTAGGCAAATGATTATCCATTATGCCATGCAACGTCTTTTTATTACTGCCACTTCGTTCACAAGCACACGCCCCTAAGCGTTCAGGGGTAATGCATCTAGATGGCGGATACATGCCAAAGATTTTATCTTTCACATAGGCCTCTACATATACGCCATAGGTTAATAGTTTACGTAACAAGTGTAGAGCTTGTTCCTTATCAAAATTTACGTGGAATAGACTGCGGTTTTCATCCTTATCCATCACGTAAGCGCCATTGGTGCACATGAAATAGCGCAAGCAAGGCAGTTTTTCGATGACATCATTCATCTCATTCCAAGCGCGGCCAGAAGCAATGGCTACGCGAATGCCGCTTTCACGAGCTGCACGAATCGCCTCAATGGCATCCTCAGGAATCGCCTTTGCATCGTTTACCAAGGTGCCATCTACATCAGATGCGATAAATCGAATTGGTTTATCACCTACAAGACCAATATAATTTTTTATAGTTAATGTTTCCTTTGAGGACATACAGCCTCCCTCATGGTGTCTAAAATAGATTTATCAATATCTTGAATTTCAAATGAGTATCCTCATAGTATCCTATGACTATTCCCCTAGAGATCCTTTAAATTCAGCTACGATTTCTTCCAAGGTTGTTGGGTTTTCTACGAGTCGTAGTAAAGCGCCACCAATAATATTAGCGCCATCGATGATGGTTTGTTCAATGGTAGGCTCTAGCATAGCTGCGGCAAATTCTTTAGAGTGGCACACCTTCGGCTCGCCAGCGAGGCGCAATTTAGGATGGAATGCAGCGCATTGATAGCTTACATTGCCAATATCTGAACTACCTCCGAGGGCTGCCGGACCAGGTTCAAAATCGAGGCCCATGTCGGCCATTACCTCTTCGATAAGCGCTGTGCCACGATGGTTTTGGTTCATATCATCATACGGATTGCCATAAAACTCTACATCTACAGTTGTACCTGTACAAAGGGCAGCCCCTTCAAAGATGTTTTTAATCTGCTCAGATAAGCCATTTAAGTAATCCCGCTCTGTGTGACGCACGGTAACCTCTAATTCACCGAAGGCAGGAATTACATTCGATGCGGTACCTCCAGCAATGATCCACGTGCCGATGCGCGTTTCAGGGCGCACTTGTTGGCGCATCATATCCATAGCATGGATAGCGAGTTGCACACCATTTACCGCGTTGATGCCATTCCAAGGCTCTCCGGCTGCATGGGCTGGCTTACCGTGATACTTAGCACGGAAACAATCAAGTGCCAAAAATTGTGAATTAGGACGCGTTTCCTCGCCGTCGAGATGCACCATGATGGCAAAATCGTATTCTTTAAATACCCCTGCATTGCACATATCCACCTTGCACCCCATCGCTTCTTCGTCTGGTGTGCCGATAATATCGATGTCCATGTTGAAAGCTACGCCCTCTTCTTGCATTTTATGTAGTGTCAATGCAGCCAACACGCTCATAGAACCACTGGCGGAATGCCCGCAAGCATGGCCTACCTCAGGTAGTGCATCGTATTCACAAAGTATGGCTAAACGACCTTGAGGGTTATCTACTTTCACAACAGAGGCCTTGAAGGCAGTCGGTAAATCACAAAATTCATAGGTTACGTCCATGTCATGTTTTTCGAGAACAGCACCAATGGTTTTGACAGACTCGAACTCTTGACTAGAAATCTCAGGGTTTTTAGCTAATGTATAATTCACCGCAAAAGCATCGGGAGCGAAGCTTTTACAAAGATCTGAAAATATTTGCGTAAGGGACATAGCGCCTCCAATAATATAAATAAAATTATATAAATAAATCGGTAAATATCGGCATAAATTTAAATTTATAAGCTAAATTTCACTATACTTTGGATTTTATTTAAGGATTTAAGAAATATGTATTACCTAGAAATCGAAGGAAACGCTAAACTGGGCGGCGAGGTCGCCATAAGCGGAGCGAAAAACGCCGCCCTGCCCCTCATAGCCGCGGCTCTAATCATAAAAAACGACGTGACGCTAAAAAATATGCCAAACGTCGCGGATATAAAGACATTGGCGACGCTGCTCGTAAATTTGGGCGCAAAGTGCGAATTTACGGACGATCACACGTTAAAAATCAACTCAAACTACGTTAGCTCCACGAAGGCCAACTACGACATCGTGCGTAAAATGCGCGCCTCCATCCTGGTTCTTGGCCCGCTGCTAGCTAGGTTTGGCCACTGCGAGGTGAGTCTGCCCGGCGGCTGCGCGATCGGACAAAGGCCGATCGATCTACACCTGAGCGCGCTTGAAAAAATGGGTGCAAATATCGAGATAAAACAAGGCTACGTCGTAGCCACGGCGCCTGACGGGCTAAAGGGCGCGCAGATCGTGTTTGACAAGATCACGGTAACTGGCAGCGAAAACATCATCATGGCCGCCGCGCTCGCTCACGGCACGACGCATCTAATCAACGTCGCTAAAGAGCCCGAAGTGGTGCAGCTTTGTGAGGTTTTGGCAGCTGGCGGCGTGAAGATCGAGGGTATCGGCACGGATGAGCTCGTGATCGAGGGTACGGATAGGCGCCTGCTGGATGTGGGCGAGATAACGGTTATCCCCGATAGGATCGAGGCGGGCACGTATCTTTGCGCCGGGGCGATCACGAACTCGCAGGTTACTATAACAAACGCCAACGCCGCGCATATTAGGGCCGTGCTTACTAAATTTAACCAAATGGGCTTTGAAACCGTCGTAGACGGCGACAAAATCACGATAATGCCGGCTAAAAACGTAAATCCCGTCGAGATCGTGACGACGGAGTTTCCGGGATTTCCGACCGATATGCAGGCGCAGTTTATGGCGCTCTCGCTCGTGGCAAACGGCGTTAGCACGATCGACGAGAGGCTTTTTGAGAACCGCTTTATGCACGTTAGCGAGCTCACTCGCATGGGTGCGGATATCCGCCTAAACGGCCACATCGCGACGATCTACGGCGGAGGCGAGATAAACGCCGCAGACGTGATGGCTACCGATCTGCGCGCAAGCTCGGCCCTAGTGCTAGCTGCCCTTGCAGCAAACGGAATTAGCCGCGTGCATAGAATTTATCACCTGGATAGAGGCTACGAGGGGCTAGAGCGCAAGCTAGCGGCTCTGGGCGCAAAAATACGCAGGCTGGAGGAGTAAAATGACGCTAGAGCTTGCTCAAAATTTGATCTTAGAAAAAGCTAAATTTGACGGCTACGGCGAGTTTGTGAGCCTTGAGCGCGCTACGGGTAAAGTTTTAGCCCAGGATGTAGTCGCGGTTAAAAATTTGCCCTCTTTTGATAATGCCGCGATGGACGGCTACGCGCTTAAATTTGATGATTTTGATCAGCCTTTAGGCGTCGCGGCAACCGTGCTGGCGGGCGATGAGGCTGAGATCGCGCTAAAAAAAGGCGAATGCGTAAAGATAATGACCGGCGCAAAAATGCCGACAAATGCCGACACGGTCGTGCCTTTTGAAGATGCGGTTTTGCTAGACGGCAAGCTCTCGCCGCAAAGTAAAGTCAAAAAATTTAACGCCCTAAGATACAAAGGCGAAGAGGTCAAAGCCGGTGAAATTTTGCTAAAAAAAGGCGAAATTTTAACGCCTGCAAGAGTGATGATGCTATCCGCCCAGGGCATTTACTGCGTCTGCGTAGAGCGCGAGCTAAAGATCGGTATATTTTCAAGCGGCGACGAAGTGGTCGAGCCGTGGCAAAACGCGAGCGAGGAGCAAATTTATAATGCAAACGGCGCAGGCATCGCGTCTTTGCTTCAAAGCTTCGGCTTTGCTAGCTCGTACGCGGGCATCATAAAAGACGACCTAGAAAGCACGACGCGCGCGCTAGAGTCGGCCGAATTTGACGTCATCATAACAAGCGGCGG
>NZ_CALINL010000194.1 GCF_938045225.1 uncultured Campylobacter sp. | reverse complement strand
CACCTATTACAGCTTCTGGATTTCTTAAAATATATTTATCATCTTCTAATATATTTTCGTCTTCGCTTATAAAATTTTTCTCAAATCCCTCCGTAATCTCTTCAATACACAAGGAGTTTTTATCGCCCAGCTCCTCTTTGGTTTTTTTGAAGAAGTAAAATTTTTCCTCTTTCTCATTTATTTTTATAAAAGCATTATTGTTTAAAACTTTAAATTCATACTTTCCTACGGCTAAACTTTCGCCATTTCTACCGAAAATAGCTTTTATAATACTATTCTCTTTAGCTTTTGCAATATTCACCGAAGCATATCTTTGCCTAATGATATAAAAAGTAGTCGCCATCATAAAAATGTCTATTGCAGAATGTGGAGATAAATTGAAGTCCACCGAGCCGATAGGAGAATCTTCACCCATTTGTTCCCAATCATCCATGCTAACTCTTTGCTCTTGCCCATCTTTATCCGTGTATATAAATTCAGGATCTGTCTTTTTGTTGATACTTTCAAAAAAATTCTCAAAGTGCTCTAGTCCAAGATCGAAAAGCTTTTTTTCTTTTTCTATTATCTCATTCATATCTTTTGCATTTTTAAAAAAGCTGTATATATGCGATAGATTTTCTTTGGCTATTTCGGCTTTCTGATATATCCGGCTATATCCGTAGGCATTAAAATCGCCATACCTCATTTTTTCCGATTCATTTTGCTCATTTATTATATCATCTTCATAGTCATCTATGATTTTTTTGTCTATTCGGACGAATGGGCTTAAATTTAATAAGTATAAATCCTCTTCGCCCGGATTTACGATTATGGAATACTTGCTGTAATC
Organism: uncultured Campylobacter sp.; assembly: GCF_938045225.1. Classification (GTDB taxonomy): domain Bacteria; phylum Campylobacterota; class Campylobacteria; order Campylobacterales; family Campylobacteraceae; genus Campylobacter_A. Next base: position 1,321 of record NZ_CALINL010000194.1, on the reverse strand, counting down.
TTTTATCTGTGTTATGCTTTCGGGGTCTTGTATTTTTGTATCGTCTCCGCCTCTATTATTTTCATCGCTTATCTTGTAACTAAGAGCTTTTTCTATTATGTATTCGCCGAGTTTTGCATTTGATTTAAAAGGCGCGCTAGATATTACTAGGTAATTTTTTGCTAATCCGCCGTATCTAGCGCTATTATCTGTTTCGTCTTTGGACTTAGATGATTTGTCTCGAAGTAAATTTGCGAATTTTAACGAGTTAAAAAACGGATGTTGTATGTATACGAAGTGCGCTCCATTCGACACTACGCTATTTTTTATAGTATCGTATAGGCTTGCGCCCTTATTTAGCCCTATGTTTTTATGCATATACGTAAAATTATCCCGCAGCTCTTTGTGGGGCGATTCGTTATCAAAAAAACTGTATACGGATTTTTTATGATTAAGCCCGTATTTGTTTGTCTCTTCAAGCGTTAAAATATCTTGGATATTGCCGCAAACGGCCAGATATTCATCGACGTTTGCGCGGGTGCTGGAACCGAATGCGTCAAATCCGGAAAAATCTATAAAACTGCTATTGCTGCCTTCAAGACCGGAGTGAAATTCTACGATATTTGAGAGCGAGCTTACGTTTATTAAGCCAAGCAAGAGGCCAAATTCTCTAGCCAGCAAATTTGAGATGGGTCCTGCAAATGCATAAAACCATTTTTCGGTAATAAATTCATATATATTTAAACCGTTTTCGATCATGCCAGGTATCGAGCCGAGCACATTAAGCTTCGTCAAGCTTTTTTTATAATCGGTAACATCTATTAAACTAACTAGGGCTTTAAAAAGCTCTTTTAATATATAACCGTATCCGTCTTGAGCCAGTAACTCCATATTGTTTTTAAGTTCCGAAAACATGTTTCTTATATCATCGATGCCGGTTTGAGTGGATGCATACCCCTCTTGTTTAAATAAATCATCGGCTTGCGATATAAGCTTATTTTGTAATTTACCCAAAAGCTCTACTATGGGTTTTTGATTATCGTCAAAATTTTCCACCAAAACATCGACTGCATCAGAAAAATTTTTTACTTTTTTATTTTTGTTCGCAAGGGCGATAAAGTCTTTTATAAAATCTTCTATAGGGTTTTTTCTATCGGAGATTATTTTAACATTAATTTTTTTGCCGAATCTGCTTATAGTAAATTTACTATTTTCGCTTTTGATTACCGCATCTTTATCTATATAGGAGTAGCTTTTTATTAAAACCGTTTTATTTTCGCTTAGCCTAAAAAGCCTTTGCATGATAATGCCGCCTAGGGTACCCAGCTGTATCGTATCGTTA
>NZ_CALINL010000193.1 GCF_938045225.1 uncultured Campylobacter sp. | reverse complement strand
TATCGATTTGCATAAAGTGATTACTCGCCCAAACGTGCAAATTCTTTTTGTATTCGCCTAGGCGGTAGCCTAGTTTTAAAAACGTTTGATTTAGACTTGCCGTCATATCTGTGATGTGCGTTTGGTGATAGTTCGTGCGCATAGTTTTGTTTATGCGGAAGGCATCACTAAAGGCCTTTGAAAAACGATCGAAATTTTGCTCCTCTTGCTCAGTCAAAAGGAAACTTTGGATATAGGCTTTTTTAAATTCCTCGTATCGATCGCCCATTTTTTTTTCTAGTTCTTTTGCCGCGTTTAGCACCTCGTCGACGTATTTGTCGTCCAGCTCGCCCTTGACCGGGAAAATATTTATGAAGTTGCCTTCGATATCTTGCGCCATTATCTCGGCTTTGATTTGCCGAAATTCTTTGATAGGTAGATTTTGTTTAAATTTATCTAGCTTTGCCGAAAGGTTCGGGAAGTATTCGCATATCTCGTCTATAACGACGTTCGTCGGTTCAAAACAACTAAAAGCGACCGTCTCGAGCGGACTAACACCCTGAAATTTAAAGGCGAAGTCGTAAAGATAATCGCTGATGTCGTAGCCTTTTGAAAAGTTTTTGCCTATCATATAAAATAGCACGATGCGGATGCTTTTGGCGACGTCTTTCAGCTCGTAAAATTTCTTGATAGCGTTTTCGTAGCCCGCCTCATCATGATCAAACCAGATAAAAACGTGCTTGTCCCTCAAAAGCTCTTTGTACTCTTCCCAGCTGGCCGTTACGCCGCCTAAAGTCAAGGCGCATACGTCAAAGCACATCAGATTGAGCGCATCTTTTTCGCCCTCGCAAATAACTACCTTATCGCCTTTATAGTCGGCGTAAAAATTTAGCGGAAACGGACTAGCGTGCGCGCCGCTCTCGCCGATCCATTTGCCCGGCATTCGCTCGTTTGAAAGCTCTCCCTTATACGCATCGTAAGCAAATTTCTCTCTATATTTGATATTTACCGGCGCGCCATCTGCGTCTCTGATGATGATAGCCAGGCTTTTATGCTCAAAGCTATAACCGATAAGTTCGCGGCTATATGCGTCAAAGTTATCGCTAGGCGTCGGGAATAGGGCCGAAATTTGATCCTTGATCAAATCGTAATTTTTTAACTTATTTTCCACGAGCTGCGGGGCGGTTTTAGCCAACCTAAATTTAAGTTTGGCTTCCTTGTTCGCGCGCTCGGCGGCCTCTTTTTTCATACGAGCTTCATTTTCGGCTTTGAGCAGGGCTTGGTGCGCCTCGTAGGCTTTCTTTTCCTCTTCGGTCATCTCTTTTGCGTTGATAGTATTTGGGATGCCGAAATGGTCGCAAACTCTTTTGGCCGCTTGAAGCGGCGAAATTTGCTCTTTTAGCTCCACGAATTTAACGATATCGCCGCTAGTATTGCAAGCGAAGCACTTGAAATACGTGCCGCTAGCGTCGGAGTTAATGCCTAGGCTAGGCGTGGCATGGCCGTGATCGTGAAACGGACAAAACGCATTGCCCCCTTTAAACTCGATGCTATAAACGCTCTGAATAAAATCTTTAAAATCGTGTTTTGATACCGTTTGCTTTATTGTTTGAAAAATGCTATCGCCGCTCATTATTTTTGCCTATCCCACTAGTTTAAATTGTCCGATTTTGGCCTTTTGAATTTGCCAAAAAATCATCTTTATAACATTTACGCTCATTGCGTTCCCGGCTTGCTTATACGCCTGCGTATCGCTTACTACGATTTTGAAACTCTCGGGAAATCCTTGCAAGCGTAAACACTCCTTAGGCGTGAGCTTGCGTATGCGCTCGCCTTTTAGCGGATTGTTTCTCTCGAGGACATATCCCTGGTTAAAACCTCTTGCCTTTTGCAATATCTTCGGCGTATGTCCGCCGCCTGTTGCGGTAGTCAGCGTTGGAGCTATTCCGCAGGTATCATATATGCGCCTTATGCTCTCGTTTCCTTTTGCGTCAAGCTCGCCGACGACCCTGATAAAAGTATCTGTCCTGCGATGGCCTGGATTCGTTGTTATAGTGGTCGCGATACCTTCGTTTTCGTTTCTAGGCTCAAATTTGCCGTTAAATTTCGGATGTTTGCTGTGGAAATACGCAAGGGCTTTGTCGCTGAGAAAATATTTTTCATCGACATCCCGGTCAAGATAATCCGCCAGTTTGCCGCAGCCCGTCTCGGGCGCATAAGAGAAGGCGTGGTATTCGTCAATATCCAAAAACCCCACGATATACAATCGTTCTCTGTTTTGCGGTATGCCGTAGTCTTTCGTGTTGAGAATTTCGGCGTGGCAATGATAGCCTAGCCCGCGCAAAGCGTCCAAAAATCTTTGATAGCTTTTGCCACCGTTGATTGACACAAACCCTTTGACGTTTTCATAGACAAAAACGCTAGGGCGGGCTTCGCTAACCACTCGGTAAAATTGCCATATCAGGTTGCCCCTCTCGCCGTTCTCGCCTGCGCGTTGCCCTGCTATTGAAAAGTCTTGGCAAGGACTGCCGCCGATCAAAATATCTATTTGCCCGGCGTAAGCTCTAGCGTCAAGACCGCAAACATCCTCGTAAAAAACTATCGGGGCTTCGTGATTGGCCAGATAGCTTTGGCGTGCATATTTGTCTATCTCGCAGGCGAATACCGTCTCTACCTTGCCGAATACT
>NZ_CALINL010000192.1 GCF_938045225.1 uncultured Campylobacter sp. | reverse complement strand
CCGGAAATTCTTATATTCTGGATACTTTTGTGAAAACTCCGTAATCAACGGCGGCGGTATGGCGGTCGCAAACAACCCGGTGCAAGCAAAAACTAATATCAAAGACGGCAAAGAGCTATTTATCGCAGACTGTCTAAAAGCCGGTCTTGGTATCAACCACACCGAGCTTTTGGAGACATTAGTCGATCGCGGCATGGACGCGTATAATTTCCTTCTTGAAAATGGCGTTCAGTTTAAAGAGCACTGCGCGCACTTCGGCGGTCACACCGTAGCTCGCTCGCTGCTAACCACAAACGACTCGGGTTCAGGCTACATCCAGCCGATGCTCGAGAAATTTGAAGCACTAAAAGACAAGGGCTGCGAGCTTCGCCGCCGCGCGAAATTTGACGATTTCGTAATGGACGGTGATCGCGTAGCGGGCGTCGTGATCCGCGAGGAGTATAAATTTGATCCAAATCTCTACAGCGACGATCTTGAAAACACCAGCGGTACAAAAAAGACGCTCAAAGCCAAAAAAGGCGTAGTACTCGCTGCGGGTGGATTTTGCCGCGATAAAATTTTCCGCAAGCTTCAAGACCCGAGAATCCCTGACGACGTCGATAGCACGAACCACCCGGGAGCTACTGCGGGCGCGCTACTAAAAGCATTTGAGATCGGCGCGTATCCTGTTCAGGTCGACTGGATACAGTTTGGTCCGTGGGCGAGCCCCGATGAGAAGGGCTTTGGTACCGCTCCGATCCTAACTCAGCAAGGCACCTTTAAATACGGCATCGCGGTCGATATCCGCACCGGCAAGCGCTTTATGAACGAGCTAGCCGACCGCAAAACCCGCGCGGACGCCGAGTTTAAAATTTTACGCGAAAAACCGGGCGCATATCCGATAACCTTCGCCGACACCAAAATGGCGTTTAAAGACCTAAGCGAAGAGATCATCCAAAAAGGCATGGGTAGCGGCAAACTAGTGGGCGAGTGCGCTACGCTCGATGACATTGCTAAAAAATACGGCGTACCTGCCGATGCGCTAAAAGAAACCGTCAAGAAATATAACGAAGGCGTCAAGGCTAAAAAAGACGAATTTGGCAAACAAGAAAGCGCACTAAGCGAGATCAACGAGGCAGGACCGTTCTACGTCATCCGCCTATCGCCGAAGCCTCACCACACTATGGGCGGCCTAAAGATCAACACTAAAGCTGAGGTCATCTCAAGCAAGACCAATAAGCCGATCCCTGGCCTATATGCGGCAGGCGAGATCACCGGCGGTACGCACGGCGCGAGCAGGCTTGGTACGGTTGCGATAACCGATTGTATAGTTTTTGGAATGATTGCCGGAGAAAATCTAGCCTAAATTTGGTAAAACGAAGTTCTCGCGAGCGCTTTTAAATGATTTTTGCTTCGCTGCACTCGCAACTGTAAGCAGAACGTAAATTTCGCCCTGCGACAGACTATATGTCTAGTCTTGGGACGAAATTTGCTTCAAAACATTTAAAATCATCTCGCGATAATTCGTTTTAATTTTGTATCACAGGCCAAATTTGGCTTGCGATACTTCGTTAAATTTGATGTGCGGCGCGGTAGCGCCAAATTTAAACCTGCACGCAGTGCAGCAACTTCTCACGTCGTAG
>NZ_CALINL010000191.1 GCF_938045225.1 uncultured Campylobacter sp. | reverse complement strand
GGCTTTAGCCTCTTTTATCTAAAAGGCGTGGCGCCGGCAGAGGTCAAGACCTCCGACATCTACCGCGGCGTGGTGCCTTTTATCGCGATACAAATTTTAGTTCTGATCATCTTTACGATTATCTTGTTAGGCTAAAATTTATCTTTGTAAGGCTATAATCTCTTAAATTTACCCAAAGGAGAAAAAATGAGAGAGATAGCCTTAGTTTCGGCGTTTGCCCTTATCGCGAGCGCCGAAAGCAACCTGATAGAAATCTACAAAAACGCCTCATTTATACATCAAAACTTTAGCAACCAAAAAAGCGAATTTAGCCTAAATTTGCCAGATTTCGTTGAGCTTGAGGATATCGACGTAGCTGCGTCGTGCGAGCTAGTGAGCCTAAATTTAAACGAAGCAAAGCCTGCAGAAAACGAGGCATACGCTAAATTTAAGCAAAACGAAAAAGAGCTTGAAGAGCTAAACGACAAGCTAAACGCGCTAAACTCCAAAAACGCTTTTTTAAATAATTTTCCCGCTTTTAAAGAGCAAAGCGTCGCAAATTTGGACGCCGACGGCGATAAATTTTACGAAGCGGTACTAAAAAATCTAGCTCAAATTTCGCAAACCAAAAAGCAAATCGACGAGCTGAAAAAGAAAATGAACGCGACCGAGGTTAAAAATTTCCAAAAGCTTGATTTGAAATTCGAATGCGACCCAAAACAGGTCAAGATCTCCTATCCCGTGGGCGTTAGCGTAAATTTGAAAAATAAAATCCATGCCGACGTCGCCAGAGGCAAGGTCGAAATCTCGCAAAATTTGACCGTGACAAATCCTTTGGGTATCGATCTAAACTCCCTCACCATCGCGCTTTATCCGTTTTACTACTCGTCAAATTTAACGCCAGCGCCGTTTTATCCGCGCTATGAGGGCAAACCAAAGCCGCGAGATATGATGCCGCTAGCAGCTGCGCCGATGATGGAGGCGAGTGCCGATATGGCCGTGGCAAAAGCGTCCGCAAAGAAAAATAGCGTAAAAGACGTACGGGCTAGTAACGACGAAAACGCGCTCGCAAACGCATGGCGCATCGAGGGCGTTAGTTTAAAGGCGGACGAAACGGCTGATTTTGCTTATGATAAACAGAGCCTGGATGCTAAATTTGACTTAGTGATCGACGGCTACGGCAGCGCGGGCGCGTTCGTTAGAGCCGCGTTTAAGCCCGAGCGAAGCATAGAGGGCGCGCAAAGCGAGTTTAAAATCGATAGCATAAATATCGGCAAAAGGTACGTAGGCTACGCCGCCGGCGAGGAGGCGAAGGAGTTTTTCGGCAAAAACGAGCTTGTTAGCGTGAAAAAAGAAGCTAACGGCGAATATACGAAAGAGTCGTTTTTCGGCTCGAAAAACAAGATCTCGCGCGGGTATAAATTTAGCGTCAAAAACGGCTCAAAACTCGCATGGGACGTGGTTTTAGAGGAACAAGTGCCCGTCAGCACGCATGAGAGCGTAAGCGTAAGCGTGAAAAACGACCCTAAAGAAAACGAAATCGGCAAAGACGGCAAGGTGACGTGGAAATTTGCGCTCAAACCAAATGAGAGCAAGGAGATAAATTTTTCCTATGAGTTAACCAAGCCGAGCGAATAAGATTGTAAATTTGCCTTGCTGCGGCTTGTCTCGCGAGCGCTTTTT
>NZ_CALINL010000190.1 GCF_938045225.1 uncultured Campylobacter sp. | reverse complement strand
GAGGCATTAAATTTAAAATTTAGCGATTTTCAAGAGAGCGACGACGGAGAATTTTACGATATAAATATACTAGCAAAAGGCGGAGAGTATCAAACGGCTTATATAGCAAAAAGCTATATAAAGGCTGATTTTGAGAGATTGTTAAGTATTAATCTCCCTGAAAATTATATCTTTACCAGTGGGTGTAGCGATAAACCAATTTCCAGACAAAACGTTTATTCTTTACTAGCTCGCATATACAGAAAGTGCGGCATAGTAAATAAAAGGGGTTGTCATATACTAAGACACTCTTTTGCTATGAATATGGTTGAGAAAAATACGAATTTGGGCGTTATCCAAAAGGCTCTTAGGCACAAAAAGATACAGACAACGATGATATACGCCGACGCTACTGGGGATATGGTCAAAAAAGAGATGAAAAGGGTGATGTAAGCAAAAAAGTATGTATAATATACATATAAAAGGCAAAAATTTGAGTAAAAATGACAAATTATTAAAAGAGCGAAAACAATCCTAAAAATGTAAAATTTGAAGTGCTTGAAAAGTTGCTTTTAAATAATGGCTTTAATTTACATGGCATAAAAGGCTCACATCATCAATTCACAAATGGTAAAATTTTGCTTACTTTGCCATATAAAAAGCCGATGAAAACGTATTATGTCAAGCTAGTTTTGGACGCCATAAAGGACAAACAATGAAAAATTTGGACTACTATCTAAACCTGCCGTATAAGATAGAGCTTAAAAAAATACCACAAAATCAAGGTGGTGGCTGGGGTGCATTTATGCCTGAACTTAATAACATTGCGTTTTTTTATGGTGATGGCGAAAGCAAAGAAGAAGCCCTTGCCGAGCTTGAAGAAGCTTTTAAATTTACGATAGAAACAGCACTTGCTGACGGTATAAATATACCAGAGCCAATCGATGAAAACGCCAAAGTTCGCATAAATTTAACTATACCAAAAAGCGTTTTAAACGCAATTGACTCCGTTACGAACAACCGTTCGGCGTGGCTTAGCGAGCTTGCCAGAAAAGCATTGGCGATATAATATGCCGGTCGTAAGAAATTTAAACTACTACCTAAATTTACCCTATATTGCATTCGTCGTAAAGGATACAAACTTTGACGATACGTTTTACTATTATGCTTACTACAAGGAGTATGAATATATCAAAGGTGCCGGCAACAACGAGGCCGAAGCTATAAGCGATTTAAAAAGCGCTTTTAAAGACGCGCTAGCCCAAATGCTATCGGATAATGAAGAAATAATAGAACCTAGGTCGCTTAGTATTAAAACAAAAAGCTATGCTATTACTATGAAAAATGTAATGCAAGAGATAGATGCCGCCGCAAAAGAACTCGGCATTTCTCGTTCGGCATTCTTGGCTATTTCGGCTAAGAATTATATACGAGCGTTGCAATAATATACAAAAAGAAACGGATGTAGTGAGGTGAATACGTAGAATTTATAATATGGTTCCAAAAATAAAATATAAATTTGTATTTACACTTTAAATTTTTTCATAAAATTTAAGTTTAATAAAACTAAATTAATTTTTGGCCATGGCTCTTTATGTATATAAAAACGTCATATAAATTTGTATAATACAATAAAGCTAACTATATTTTGGCATTAGAATCTCTCATAAAAGCGTCGATTTTATTATTAATGCTTGTATTGTTTTTTATGTTTTCCTTATCTAGGCTATAGATTGAGTACATAAATGAAAGCGCGACCGCTATTATAGCTATCAGTATTGCAAGAGCTTTAGCTCCGCCAAAAGTAAATTTTTTCAGTATATTATCGGGTTTAGAAGGACTATAGGCTTTTTTAAATAACGTATCTTCATCGCTACCTATCAAGGGGGCGATAGCTGATGCTATACTTTCACAAAGATATCCGATCTTTTCGTTACAATCATTCTCAAGGTCGTATTTGCCCCTATACCCAAGAGTTAAACAAGCATAAACGACTTCCAAAAGATCTTTGTTTTTTGCGGGGTTTTCAAACCATTTCTCCATTATACCAAAAAATTTATTTCCACCTAAATTTTCGTTAAATAGTCTAATAGTAAGAGTATTATTTGCCCAAAAACTATTCATAAAAAGTTCATTTTTCATAAGACTCTCATCTATAAAGACACAGACGCAGTATCTGAGCCTAGTAATATCGTCTTCATCATAAATTCTAAGACTAGCCAGTTTTGAGCTTATGCTAAGTATATCATTGGTTAATTTCTCTTTTAAACCAACCATTTGCTCTTGTGAAATATTTTGTATCTTTGACATTCTATTAGCTAGAAGCAAAAGCGGCAAGACATGATCTAGGGCCTGATTTGTCCCCAGCCCTTGGAGTCGACTTTCAAACAATATAGAAAATGAATTATCTTTACTTTGCACCTATAGGCCTTTAAAATTTTATAGTATAGCCCACATTTTTATATCCGGGTTAGTTATATTATTTGTGACATATACGCTGATAATATTCTCGCCTATAAAAGACTTGAATAGCTTGTCATTCTTGTCTAGTCTATAATAAACATACCCGTTTAATCTTGGAAGAGTGGTTGGAATAATTGAAACCTGTTCGATATTAAGACCGTTAAGCTGGGATGCCACTATATTTTTAATGCTAGATTGAGTATGAATCTTGCACTGTTCTTTAAAATTCTTAAGTAAATAATCGCTATTAACATTAGAGCTAACAGCCAAAAATAGTTCGCCTTTTTCAATAATACCAGCGTTATCAAACATACAATCAAAAAAGCCGTGAGCATTTGACGCGATGCGCGCCATGACATATTTTGGGGAGATGACTTTGGAAAATAACAGCCTTATGTTGTTAATAAGTAGAGAAAAAGTAGTGCTTAGATCGTCATGTTTATAAGCTATAAAATCGCTAAAACTATCGTCGTTGCTCAAGGCGGTCAAATCAGCCTGAAAATCAACTAGCTTCTCATATAAAAATTCAGGATGAATTTTTTGCCTATTTGCTATAGATGCAAAGTTAAGACTCCATTTTTTTAGCATATTTAAGGTCAAATAAGTAGTAAAATCAAGAGTGTTTTTTGATTGATCTATGCCCTTAAATATGCCTAAAAAAGTCTGCTTATGTTGTCTTGTCGAATATATCATCTCATCGATAAATTGTCTTATAAACGGATGCTTGCTTATATCAAGGCAAGTCGGAATAAATTTATCGTCTAACTTTATTTGTTTACTTGAGCTGATATTTTGTATTTTACAAATCGGAATCTCTAGCTCATACGGAGTCTTGCTACCCAAAACGCCTAAACTGGTTTTAAGACTAGCAAGAACGATGCTTTCTTTATCCTGATCAAAAGCCGATCCCAGCAGATACTCTTCTTCGTCGCTCAAATCATTCAGCACGTCAACGTTGGCATCATCATGAACTTTGGAGCTAATAAGGGCTCTAGTCGCTTTAAATTTAGAGCTTGTTATGCTATTTTGGAGACTAACGTCGACTACTAAATTACTCATAGGTATTTTCAAAACTAT
>NZ_CALINL010000189.1 GCF_938045225.1 uncultured Campylobacter sp. | reverse complement strand
CCTTACGCACAGGAGCAAGCGCGCAAAGTATGGCACTTTAAGTTAAATCCGGTTCCAGGCTTTAAGCTAACGCAAGCGCCGGATAAAATAGACGAAGGCGAGCTAAAAGTACTCTACGTCTACGGCGAAAACCCGGTGATGAGCGATCCGTGGACCGAGCACTTCGTGCATGCAGTGCACCATCTAGACTGCTTTATCGTGCAAGATCTTTTCTTTACCGAGAGCGCGCACAAGGCTGACGTGGTGCTACCTGCCGCGGGCTGGGGCGAAAAGGACGGAACCTTTATCAACACCTCTCGCCGCGTCCAACGAACGCGCAAGGCTAGCGAGCCGGTTAACGGCGTAGAGCCCGACTGGAAAGTCGTTTGCAATATCGCAAACCGCATGGGACTAGAGGGATTTGATTTTGCTGGTCCTGAGCAAATTTGGAACGAACTAAGAGAGCTCATGCCTAAATTTTTCGGCGGCATAAGCTACTATAGATTAGGCAAACTAGGCGGTATCAGCTGGCCGTGCCCAGACGAGGAACACCCTGGTACGCCGGTGCTTTACTCCGATCACAAGTCCATGCTGCCTGGCGGTAAATTCCGCTTTGCGCCGGTGCTTTACGTAGAGGATAAAAATGAGCGTGCAAAAGCAGAAGCCGAATTTAGAGCCAAGATGAATATCCCGGACGGCTATCCGGTCGGTAGCGGCGCGCTTAGCGAGGTGCCAGACGAGGTATATCCGTGCCTATTTACGACCGGACGCAAGGTCTATCACTACCACACGGGCACGATGACTAGAGAGTGTCCGGCCCTTGAATACGGCGCCGGTGTAGAAGGCGCGCTCATCGAGGTAAGCCCAGATATAGCTCGCGAGAGGGAGCTAGAGGAAGGCTGCTACGCGCTCGTACAAAACAAACGCGGTCAGATCGCCGCCAAACTGCGCGTAAATCCGGATCTAAAAGAAGGCACGATATTTACGACCTTCCACTACAGCGAGGCCGACGGTAACGAGCTAGCAAACGCGGGCGATCCCGATCCGCTCTCAGGCATCACGCCGCTAAAGATGACGATAGCAAATATCAGGCGTCTAAGCGAAGAGGAATTTATCAAATTTAGAGAGCAAAACGAGATGTCGATGCACTCGGCAAATCCGTATTTGTCGCCTGTTAGGGCTTAAATTTAGGGCGGGAAACCGCCCTTTTTCTACTTAAATTTTATCTACTTTTTTGTTTCAAATTTACACGTACCACAAATTTAACGATCAAATTTAATAAACCGTTCGCACAAAATTTGATTAAATTTAAAGAGCCGAAGTTGGACAAATTTGATAAGTTTTAAAACCGAGTCGAGTAGAATTTAAATTTGAGTCAAATTTGACACAGCCAAACCGCGTCAAATTTGATGAGATTAATCGCCCCGCTAAAGCGAGCGGAGCGGATAAATTTAGAAGCTGTATTTTAGCCTGTCGCCCGCGTAATAAGCAAGCTTCCAGGTCGGAGTTTGTTTTAGGTCTTTAAAGCCGTAGCCGCGAGCCTTGACTCTATCGCCGTAGATTTTTTCTATCATAGCCGATTCTCCTACTAGCAGCGCCTTTGTCGAGCACATCGCCGCACAAACCGGCACTTTGCCTTCGGAAATTCTATCTTGGCCGTACTCTTCGCGCTCGGCTTCGCTATTCGTCGGTAGCGGACCGCCTGCGCACATCGTGCACTTATCCATCGAACCTTTGGCGCCAAACACTCCCTCACGCGGAAACTGAGGCGCGCCGAACGGACACGCGTATAGACAGTATCCGCAGCCGATGCAGATATCTTTGTCGTGTAGCACGACGCCGTCGGCTCTGATGTAAAAACAATCGACCGGGCAAACCAGCGAGCACGGAGCGTCCTCGCAGTGCATGCAGGCTATCGAGGTTGATATTTCCTTACCAGGTACGCCTTCGTTTAGCGTGATGACGCGGCGGCGGCGGATGCCAAGAGGCAGCTCGTGAGCCTCGTCGCAAGCCACCGCGCAGCCGTTACAGTCGATGCATCTGTCGTCGTCGCAGTAAAATTTAAGTCTATTGTTATCGTTAAATTCGCTCATTTTACGCCTTTTCTATGCGGCATAGACCGCTTTTTGTTTCAGGGATTTGAGTGACTATATCGTAGCCGTAGTTAGCGACGGTATTTGCGCTCTCGCCTACCGCATAAGGCTTGGTGCCGTCAGGGAAATTACCCGTCATATCGACGCCCTGCATGTATCCAGCCCAGTGAAACGGCAAGAATATAGTATCTGGTTTAACCGACGGTACGACTCTAGCTCGTACTTTGATTTTCGTGCCTTCAGGCGAATGAATCCATACGAAATCCCAGTTTTTAATGCCGTGTTTAGCCGCAAGCTCAGGGTGGATATCCGCAAACATCTCAGGCGTGATACGCGATAGATACATACTAGCGCGCGTCTCCATGCCTGCGCCGCTAAAGTTTACAAGGCGTCCCGTAGTCAAATTTATCGGGAACTCTTTTGAGAAGTCCTTACTTAGCTGCAAGCTCTTGTATTTCGTAAATACGCGGTAGTGATTCGGCTTATCCTCAAAGCTCGGATACTTCTGCGCAAGGTCTTGGCGAGGCGTATGTAGCGGCTCTCTGTGCTGAGGTATCTGATCGACGAATGTCCAAACTACCGCTCTAGCTCTTGCGTTGCCGTACGGAGCGATGCCCTTTTCCATACATTTTTCGGCGATTATACCGCTACCGTCGGTCGCCCAAGTAGCGCCCATTTTTTCGCGCTCTTCATCCGTTAGCGTGATGCCTAGTATCTTTTCGATGTTATCTTTTTTGATCTCCGGATATCCGCCGCTTTGCGCTCCGCCTACAGGCGCGCTACCGTCGGCTGCTAGCTGATTTACGCCGTTATGCTCTAGGCCGAAGCGATTTCTAAAGCCCATACCGCCTTGCATTACCGGTTTATTTATGTCGTATAAATTTGGACTACCAGGGTGTTTTTCCGTCCAGCAAGGCCACGGCAAGCCGTAGTATTCGCCCGCTACCTCGGTGCCCTCTTTGCCCATTAGCGTTTTTTCGTCAAATTTATCCCAGTTAGCTTGATGGCGTTTTAGGCGCTCCGGCGTCCAGCCGGTTAGGCCGATGCTTTTTACGATGCTAGCGATCTCGCGAGTGGCAGCTTCCGGCCACTCGATCTTGCCCTCAGAGTCTCTGATTGTGCGAGTTAGCTCGTCGTAAAAGCCTATTCTCTTAGCCAGTTCAAATAAAATTTCGTGATCGGGCATACTCTCAAACAGAGGCTCTACGACCTGGCTTCTCCACTGGCCGCTGCGGTTTGTAGCTACGACCGTGCCGCTAGTTTCAAACTGCGTTGCAGCAGGAAGTAGATAAACATCATCTTTTTTATTTGTGATAACGCCGGCGTCGTTTACAAAAGGATCGAGCAACACCAAAAGCTCAAGGCCGTCAAGGCCCTCTTGAACTTTTACCTGTTGAGCTGTCGAGGTGATACCGTTGCCGATGACGATTAGCGCTTTTAGGCTATCGCCAGCGTTTTCAACCTGGTCATTGCCATTTTTGCCGTCAAGTACGCCAGCCCACCAGCGAGCTAGGGTAAATCCCGGCTTAAACATCCACTCTGGTTTTACGAAGTTGCCTTGTAGCCACTCATAGTCTACTTTCCACATTTTAGCGAAGTACTTCCAAGTGCCTTCATTTTTAGCATAGTATCCAGGCAAGCTATCAGGTGCGTTTGCCATGTCGCTTGCGCCTTGAACGTTGTCGTGGCCCCTTAGGATGTTACAGCCGCCGCCGCTTACGCCCATGTTACCTAGTATTAGTTGCAATATCGGAGCGATACGAGTGTTTGAACTGCCTATTGTGTGCTGAGTTAGACCCATCGCCCAAACGACCGATCCAGGGCGGTTTTTAACATAAACTTCTGTGATCTCTTTTAGAGTTGCAGCCGGTACTCCGGTTACGTCTTCTACCACTTCAGGAGTCCATTTTGCAGCCTCTTTGCGGATCTCGTCGATGCCGTACGTGCGGTCGTCTATAAATTTCTTATCTTCCCAGCCGTTTTCAAAGATCAAATTCATCATACCGTACATAAAAGGTATGTCCGTGCCTGGGCGAATTTGAGCGAAATAATCAGCCTTTGCGGCAGTTCTTGTATATCTTGGATCGACAACGATCAGCTTCGCACCGTTATTTTCCTTCGCTTTTAGAAAATGCCTAAAGCCGACCGGGTGATTTACCGCCGGATTTGCGCCCACTATAAAGATAGACTTCGCGTTTTGGATATCTCCAAGGTGATTAGTCATAGCTCCATAACCCCACGTATTCGCCACACCGGCGACTGTTGCGCTATGTCAAATTCTAGCTTGGTGATCTAGGTTGTTCGTCCCAAACATCGCGGAAAATTTGCTGATGTAGTAGCTCTGCTCGTTGCTGTCTTTTGCAGAGCCTAGAAACATCACTTGTTCAGGGTTTTTCTCGCGATATGCTTTTAGTTTGGCGCCGATCTCGTCAAGCGCGTCTTTGTAGCTGATGCGTTTCCATTTGCCGCCAACTTTTTTCATCGGGTATTTCACGCGGCAGTGAGAGCGCACCATATCGATGACGTCGCTGCCTTTACAGCAGTGGCCGCCAGCACTTACCGGGTGATCTTGGGCTACTTCTTGGCGTACCCAAACGCCGTTTTCTACCTCGGCACGCACTCCGCATCCAACGGAGCAAACCGTACAAATAGTTTTTACGATTTTAGAATTTGGAAACGGATTTGCCATCTCTTCTTTTGTGGCGCTTCTAGTTACGCCGCTAGCGGCCAGCCCGCTCATGCCGCCCGCTACGCCCGCTAGCGCGGCCATTTTTAAAAACGATCTTCGCCCGACTGCGTTTGAGTGGGGCATAATACGTAAATTTGCCTCAGACATATTTATCCTTTCTTAAATTTTATTATTTCGCTTGTTCGTAGTATAGATCCCAGTTTTTGCTTCTTTTATAAAGCACTTCGGTCTTTTTGCTTTTACCGTATTTTAGGTTTGACGCCGCTGCCGTCGCTACTCCGGCCGTAGCCGCTGCCGCGCCCGCTATGCCGGCTTTTTTTAGAAATTCTCGCCTATTTTTTTGCATTTTCTTCCTCCATGGCTTTTATCTTTCTCACTCGATTTTTTTGTCTTCTTATGGCTTCGGATCTTGAAACTCCATCCAAAGTCTTTTTATTTTCGCCTTGATTTATAGGACGAGGCGCGCTTAAAACTACGCGCTCAAACTCTATAAATCCTTGCAGTAGCACTGCGACGTCTTTGTAAATTTCGCTGCTTTCGTGGTTAAAAAGATCATTTATAAACTCGTCGATGTTTGGGTTTATGATCTCTTTAAAAAGCTGCTCCTCAAGCTCGCCGTATAGCTCCAGCTCGCTCTCTCGCGCGATAAATTCGCTCATTAGCGCAAACACGAAACCCACGTTGTCTTCGTTTTCTTTAAATTTAGCCTCGTCGCGCCTAATGTCTGTGCGGGCTAAAATTTTACGCACTTTTGCGCAGGCGTGTCCGACCTCATAGCCCTCGTCGTAGTAGGACAGCGAGTTTCTAAGCGGACTTGGCAGAGCGTGGAAAATGTCATCAAACTCATCAGCTAAATTTTTAGGATTTTTCTCGTCGAATTTTGCCTGTATGCGCATTATCGCGGCGGCCGATTCTTCGTTTAGAGCGTGCGCCGAGGCAAGGCCTAGCATCGCATTTACGCCGCTAAATCTATCCGCGTCTTGGCTAAAAACGAAAAAACGCGAAAATAGCGAGTAGTAAAGTCCGCGTCCCGCCGCAAATTCGCCCTTGCTAGTCATTGCCTTCCTTTATCATTTTTATCTATTTTTTGAGATTTTTCTCGATTGTGAAACTATACTACTTTTTGGCTTATTTCTTATACTTAAAAAAAAATAAATTAGAAAAATTAATATACGCTTAAATATGCCTTAGTTGCATATTACTTACGGCGATTTTTAGGTGGTAAATTAAATATGAAATTTCCGCATATATCTTGTATTTACGCTTCATTTTGATATTTACTTTTAACTCGGCTATTTTAACGGGCGTTAAATGAGTCTAAATTTAAAATTTGAAACGAAATTTGTAAAATTTGAGGCTCATTCAAGCCCCAAAAACGCTCCATCGTCAAATTTAAAATAAATATTTTCGCCGACGTTAAAATTTTGCGAATTTGGCGCCAGCGTTTTAATCAAAAAGTCGCCGACTTTGATTTTTACCAAAAGATCTTTGCCAAGATAGAGCGAAACCGAGTGCAAGATACCTTCAAGATAGCCTTCTATCGGCGTTTTACTCAGCATTACTTTACCCGGATTTACGGCGATCTTTACGGCGTTACGTAAATTTGACGGCAAATTTACGACCGCGTTTTCGTCAAATTTTAAAACCCCGTCCCGCGCGTCGAAAATATTTTTGTATTCAAATTCGCATACGCGCCCCTTGTGCAAAAAGACGTTTTCTTCGGCGACTGCGGTTAGCCATTTATCGTCGTGGCTAGCGATCACAAAGCCGCAGCCGTATCGTTGCCGCATATAAAGCACCGCCTTGCCGAAAAGCTTTGAGGTGCCCACGTCCACGCTGTTTGTCGGCTCGTCGAGTAGATAAAGCCGCGATCTAAGCGCCAAATTTAACGCAAAGCTAACGCGCTGCGTCTGTCCAGAGCTTAGCTCAAAGTGGCGCTTGTTTAAAAAGCTCTCGTCAAGCCCGGCCAAATTTAACGCCTCGCTCGCCCGCTCGTCAAATTCCGCTAGCACTCCGCGGCTTTTTAAAACGGCCTTGAAGTTTTCCCTCACGGAGCGTTTTAAAAGCGCTGGCTCTGGCAACAAAACGCTAACGTCGCGCAGTAAATTTAGACTCGGCGCGCTACTCCCCCACAGCCGTACTTCGCCGCTAGTGGGCCTTTGTAAAAACGACATCACTCGCATTAGCGTGCTTTTGCCGCTCCCGTTGCTGCCCGTTAGCGCAGTGATTTTGCTAACGTCGATATCAAGGCGCGGGATGTTTAAAATCTCGTTCGCGCCGTAGTTTAGGCGTAAATTTCTAACGTTTATCACTTTGCGCCTTTCTCGTTAAATTTACAAAAAAGCTCAAATTTGACGCGCCCAGGCTGCTTTGTGCGAGCTTAAAATTTTTAAATTTATCAAATTTCATCGGTCAAGCCTTTTTAGCGCGTGTATCGTCAAATTTACGACAAATGCGATAAAGATAAGCACCAAAGCCAGCGCTATACCCATCGCAAACTCGCCTTTATTTGTCTCCAGCGACACCGCGGTCGTGATCGTGCGGGTAAAATATTTGATATTACCGCCGATCATCATCGCCACGCCGACCTCAGCCACGATACGCCCGTACGCCGTCGCTACGACTACCATCAAAGCATATCTTAGCTCGTAAAGCACGCAGCCAACGAGCCTTGGCGCGCTCAGGCGTAAATTTAGTATGGTTAGATAGTGCTTTTTGTCCATATTTTCCACGACGCTAGCGCTTAGCGAGACGATGATAGGCAGAGCCAGTACAAACTGCCCCAGCATCACGGCCTTTAGCGTAAAAAGTAGCCCAAACTCGCCAAACGGGCCGTTTCGCGTGATAAACGCGTACAAAATAAGTCCGATCGCAACGGTGGGCATCGCAAGCGCCGTATCGCTGAGCAGTCGCAAAATCCTGCGCCCTTTAAAATCATAAAATCCCAGCGTAAAGCCTAGCGGAAAGCCGACTAAAATCGCAAAAAATATCGAAACGCTCGAAGTGTAAAGCGTCGCCCTAATCGCCGAATACGTCTCCTCGTCGCCGCTAAAAAGCAGCCTAAAGGCCTCCAAAAATCCGTTTAGTAAAAAATCCAAATATTCTTTCCTTTGTATATTTCTTAAGTATTAATTTAATGTGCTATAATAGCATACTTTTTAAAAAAGGAGAAACATGAAAAAAGTAATATTAGGCTCGTTAATCGCGAGCGTTTTGGCGTTCGCGGGCGACAGCGAACTCATCATGGCAACTACGACCAGCACCGATAACACGGGGCTACTAGACGCGATCTATCCTGCGTATAAGGCAAAAACCGGCGTCGATATCAAATGGACTGCCGTAGGCACGGGAGCAGCCTTAAAACTAGGCGAAAACTGCGATGCGGACATACTTTTCGTGCATTCGCCAAAAGTTGAGAAAGAATTTGTAGAAAAGGGCTTTGGCGTCGAGAGAAAACCCGTAATGTACAATGACTTCGTCGTAATCGCCGATAAATCTATCGCCGATAAATTTAAAGGCAAAGACATAAAAGAGAGCTTTGAGCTGATCAAAAAAGAGAACATCAAATTTTTCTCTCGCGGCGATAAATCAGGCACCGACAACAAAGAAAAAGGTATCTGGAAAAAAATCATCGGCGAAGTACCTGAAAAAGACAGCTGGTATATGCAAACAGGCCAAGGCATGCTAGCTACTATCAACGCTGCAGCCGAGCAAAAGGGCGTGACGTTCACCGACCGCGGCACCTACATCAAGTATGAGGACACCAAAAAAGGCGCGCCTGAGATGGTCATCATCAACGAAGGCGACAACGACCTAAAGAACTTCTACTCGCTAATCGCGGTAAATCCGAAGCACTGCGCTAAAGCCGACATCGAAAACGCAAATAAATTTATCGAGTGGGCGACGAGCGAAGAGGGTCAGAAATTTATCGGCGACTTTAAGCTGCTAGATAAGCCGCTTTTCACGCCTGACGCGAACAGTCGCAAGAACTAATTTTATTTATGCGCAAATTTGAGCCGAATTTATGGCTTAAATTTGCGTGATTCGGGCGCGCTTTGCACCCATTTTCTCTCTTAAATTTACTCTTTTTAATTTTTATAAATTTGGCGTTTATTTTTTTTGGGGGGGGGTGCCATAAATTCGTAGCCAAATTTGAGAGTTAAATTTTGCTTGCTGGATTTTTAATTCGATCAAATTTAAGCGGCGAATTTGATTTTAAATTTACTCAAATTGCTCGCTCGAATTTTTGCTTTTCCGTTTTAAATTTTTACCGCCCCAGACCCGTATCTTTACGGTGCTAACGAGTAAAATTACAGTTAAATTTAATGTGTAAATTCGGCTAAATTTTAAAAGCGGATTTTAAAAATGAGGAGCAAAATTTAACTACTTAAATTTCAAAAAACAAGCGATGAAAAGCTAAATCTTCCCGCCGAACATCTCATACATCGCCTTTTCCTCGCCCCAAAGCTCGCGGTGCTTTTTGACGCAGGATTTTATCGCGCCAACTAGATATAGCACGTCGCGCTCGGTGTGCGTGTAGTGTAGGCTCACGCGCACAAAGCCGGGCTTGCTTTCCGGCATGCGCCCCTCCTTGATACCCAGCAGATCGTGAGCGTAGGGCCCCGCGCACATCACGCCGGCGCGCGTCTGGATACCGAAGTCGTTGCTAAGGCTCGCGGCGAAATCATACGCCGAGACGCCGCGCACGTTAAATGAGATTATCGGCAGCCGCGGCGCGCCCTTTGGAGCGTAGTTTATGATCTCGTCTATGCCCGCTAGCTCGCTCTCAAAAAGCCGTGCTAGCTCGTCCTCGGCGCTTTTTATCCTCTCAAAACCGACCTCGTTTCGTAGCGCGTAGGCCAAATTTGCCCGCATTAGCCCGATGATAGGCGGCGTACCGCCCTCCTCTAGCTGCTCGGGGTTTTTCAAAAATACGTGTCCTTCGCGGTTAGCGTAGGCGACCGTCCCGCCCGCGGCAAATGTCGGCACGTCGCCGTTAAGCAGCTCTTTTTTGATCGCCAAAAGCCCGCAGCTAGCAGGTCCGCCGAGCAATTTATGCGGCGAGAGGAAAATCGCGTCAAAGTAATCGCAATCTAAATTTGCGTGAGAGCTCAGCGCCGCGCAGTCAAAGGCAACGATACCGCCCGCAGCCCTGATTAGCTCGCTGATCTTTTTATAATCGCTTATGACGCCCGTGACGTTTGAGGCGGCGCTAAACGAGCCGATGATACGGCGTCCCGCATTTAGCTTCAAGATACGCTCGAGTACTAGCAGATCGATCTCGCCGGACTCGTTAAGCGGCACACGCAGGTAGTCGCAAAGCCCCTCGCGAAAGCTAAGCTCGTTTGAATGATGCTCGTATGGCGAAACGAGCACCAGCGGAAGCTGCACGGCGCGTAAATTCGCCTCGCCGATCGCGCTTCTGGTCGCAGGCGGCAGGTAGATACCGAGCAACTCCTGAAATTTCTTGATCGCAGTCGTCGCGCCCTGCCCGCAAGCGATGAGGCAAAACCGCTCGTCAAGCCCAAGTAGCTTTTTTAGGCTCTCTCGCGCGCCCTCGTAGCGCCGCTGCGTGATGATGGCGCTGGAGCTACTGTCGGAGTGGGTGTTGGCGTAGGTTTTTAAAATTTCGCCTATCTCGCGCTCTACGGGCTCATAGGCAAGCCCGGAAGCGGTGTAATCAAAATAGCGCACGCCAGGTTTTAGGATGATATTTTTTCGTATTTCGTCTAAATTTAGCATTTTTACTCTTTAAATTTGATGCGGTAATTATATTAAATTTTCGCAAATTTAGGGCTTTTGCGGTGGAAAGACTAGGAAATTTGGAGATTAAATTTAGCTGTTCGTGTGAGTTTTTAAGGCAAAGAGACGCTAGCCGCAGAAGCTCACGACCCTTTGCGAGAGGCGGGAATTTTATTTATTTATAAAATTTTTCTCTAGCCACTCGATAGCTTTTGCCTCAGTTTCGAAGCGTCCGCTTTTAGCGACCTGATTTTGCCCCTCATAGAAGCGAATCCTGATACCGTCTTGGACACTATCTACCTTTACTCTAGTGATCTTGTCTTTGTTTAGATAGACCCTATCGTTTAGTTTTACGTACATTTTTTCTCCCTTAAATTTGATATGGTTTTATTTCTTTTTATCTTTTTTGTCGTCTTTAGTTGCGTCGTTTTTCTCGCCGTCTTTTTTCAAAAACAGCTCCTTAAAGCGCTTATCCGCAAAGTCCTCGATGTCGTTTTGAAGCTGCCTATAGGCGTTTATGAGCTCATGCGCGCGCTCGTTTAGCGTTGTGCCGGCGTTTTCTCCGCCGCCTTGCTTAGTCGTAAAAAGCTCCTCTTTTAGATTTTTTTGCAAAATTTGCAGATGAGTCCAGCATTTTTTATAGTTCATGCCTAGGATTTCGGCGGCCTTTGAGATCGAGCCGACCTCTGCGATGACATCTAGGACTTCTGTTTTACCTTTGCCGAAGATCAGCTCGCCCTCGTCGTTTTCTATCCAGGTTTTGGTTTTTACTCTCATCTTTTTTCCTTTCTTCTCCTTAAAACACCCCAGCTGGCAGTATTTTACGTCGATTTTATAGTCTTTTAGCGTCGAGCGTATCGTCTTTAGTCCCACGCCCGCAGCCGCGTCTCTAGCGTCTTTGCACAGGATTCTGTCCTTTTCATCGGTCATCTGTTTTAGCTGCGTCATCACGGTGTATTTGCCGCGTCCGTTTTCTAGCCCGCCAAACTGCCCCAGCTCGCAGTTGTCGATCTTTACGCCCATTTTTTCGGCCTCGTCGCTAACCAGCCCGACCTCTACACCTAGTTTTGCGGCGATCTTAAACGCCGCGCCGCAGTCTAGCCTGCCCTTTGGATTTAGCAGTTTGGTTATCAGTTCTCGTATTTGCTCACTCATAGATTCTCTCCGCGCCGCTGTATACATTTATGTTTTCGCCGCGAGCAAAGCCGCATAGCGTGAGGTTAAATTTACGCGCTATCACGACGCCAAGGCTAGTCGGAGCCGTGCGCGAGACGAGTACAGGGATGCCGTGCATGACGGCCTTTGCGACCATTTCAGAGCTTAGCCTTCCGCTCACCATCAAAAACGAATTTTGCAGCTTCGCGCCGGCTAGTACCGCTTTGCCGACGGCTTTATCTATGGTGTTGTGCTGAGCGATATCCTCGCCGATGTAAAACTGCTCGCCGCTAACAAAAAGCTTAGCCGTATGCACACAGCCAGTCATCTCGTAAAGCTCGCACTGCGTGTAAAACTGCCCCATCTGGCGCAAAATTTCGTCTTTGTGAAATTTAACCTCGCCCTTTATCGAACGTGCCGCCATAGCCTCTGGATCGATGTTTGCCGTCGAGCTGCGTCCACAGCCGCTGATTATCACCTTTTCCTCGTCAAACTGCTCAAGGCTCTTTTCGTTGATTTTATGATCCGTTTTGATACAAAAAGTAAAGGTCAATACGACAGACATTCTCAAGAATTTAAGGATATGCTGAAGAATGACCCTTATTTCAATGCACTACGAGTAAAATATGGATATGCCATTACTTGCCATAAATCACAAGGGGGAGAGT
>NZ_CALINL010000188.1 GCF_938045225.1 uncultured Campylobacter sp. | reverse complement strand
TTATATATAAATGAGTAGAGATGAAAAGAGTTTTTGTTTTACTTGCCGTTTTATTTTCCGTTGGATTTTCCGAAAATCTTACGAAGCTAGGAGCAGAAGCTTATAATAAGGGCGACTACCAAAAAACATTAGATTTATGGCAAAAGGCTTGTGACGAGGGAAATGCTTTGGGTTGCGGCGGTTTAGGAATTTTATATACGGAAGGCAAAGGGCTAAGACAAGATTATCAAAAAGCAGTCCAATTTTATCAAAAAGCTTGTGATGGGGGAGATGCTTTGGATTGTCACAACTTAGGAATTTCGTATGCAAATGGTCGAGGAGTAAGACAGGACTACCAAAAAGCGGCACAACTGTATCAAAAAGTTTGTGATGGGGGAGGTGTTAGCGGTTGCACCGGTTTAGGATTTTTGTATTCAGATAACAAAAGAGTAGGACAAGACTACCAAAAAGCAGCCCAGTTGTTTCAAAAAGATTGTGACGAGAGAGAGTCTGCGGCTTGTTATCGTTTAGGAGCCTTATATGAAAATGGTAAGGTCGTAGAACAAAATTTATCCACCGCAAAGAAATATTTTAGTAAAACTTGCTCTTTAGGGTTTTACTTGGGTTGCGATAGCTATAAAAGGCTAAATAAAAAAGACCACTAACACTGCCTATCCGGCCGCTCTGCGGTCGGTTTCTTGCCGATTAACGGGAACGCTAATCATGATTTCTCTTGCTTTACCAAACTGTATTTGTAGTTTTTTAAGGCGCAATTACTAAAATATCGAAGTAGACGTTAAGAGATCTTACAAGTAGCGGCGCAAGTCGTATATATCCGCTTAATTTTCTAAGCCGCATTTTCGAGACGAATTTCTATCTCCAAAATGCGGCAAATTTACAAAGTCAAATTTAAACCCGTCGCGAGCTAAGTAAATTTAGCTCGCTCTAGGCAAATTTAAGCTTTTAATCCAAAAGATTAAAACGCCCAACTAAATTTGGCGTTTACGCCGTTTGATTTTACGTTGCTGCCGTATGCTCCAACATAGCTAAGGCCGACTCTAAAATTTCTGGTAAATGCAGCCTCAATACCAAGCTCGGTAGTGGCTAGATCTTTTAGCTTTTCACCCTCTAGTTTAGTTGCGCCAAGGCCTGTAACGTTCATATGAGCGCTCGGAGTTTTATCGCCTAGGAAGCGGTTGTAGGCTACATCTGCTTTTGCGACTAGGCCTACGCCGTCCATGGTAAATGCGATACTAGGTTTTACGCCCACGCTTGCGACTTGCAAATCTCTATCCTCGTTTCTGATCTGTACCAAAGAATTTGCTACATCGTCGTTTTTAGAGCGGATATAGGTTAGTCCCGCATAAGGCTCCAGACTAAAACCGTTTTCATAGCTTAGCCCCGTATAGGCGATCTGGGCAAATGCGCTGATAGCGGACGCGTCGGCGTCTTTATACTCATAAGCCAAGGGAGCGTATGAGCTAACGACTCTTTTTTCTTGATCAAATTTCGAGTAGATAGCGCCTAGGCTGATTTTGATAGGATCAAGTCCTATATCGCCGTAGATACCCGCATGCGCGTCTTTGCTTTTTACCGCTTTGCTATCGCCTAGCTTGTGATTTGTTTTGCCAAGCCCTACGAATACGCCTGCTTTTGAGCTATCGCCTACTAGAAAATCAACGCCTACTAGATTTGTAAATGCGTTCGTGCCTAGTCTTCCGCCGGCGTTATTGTCAGAAGTCACTCTGCTTGCACTGCTAAGCAACCAAAGTTCGACTCCCGTGTCGATATCGGCTCTTTTAGCTCCGTTTTTGTTTTTAACCGAATTTGCGAGCATAAACGAGTCTACGGCGGAGTTATTTTGCGCTTTAAAGTCTAGATCGTTTGAAAACGCGCCAAAGTATGCCGCCGCTACGCTATGAGTGGCTCCGAGCATAGACGAATAAATAACGCTGCTAGGATTTGCCTCGACTAATCTAGCAAACGACTTCTCGGCGCTAGTAGAGGCTACCTCCTCCATACTTTTGCCTTTTTGCAAAGAAAGAGCCAAATTTGAGCCGCTAACAGTTTCTTTAGTGGTTTTAAAGAACGCATAGCTATCCTCGACCTTAGCTAAATTTACCCCCGCGAAGTTTCCGCTTGCGTTTATGATTTTCTTTAGAGTCGGATTTGCGGCCAAATTCGCAAGCTCGGCGTTTGTTAGCAATGCAGCCTTTAATAAAGAGCCCTCTTTAAAGGTTAAATTTAGATTATGAGCGCCGTCGCTAACTACAAATGCGCCGCCTGCGTTTATAACGGCGTTAACTTGCGTAGCGTCGCTTGCCTTGGTCGTGCTCACGAAACCGCCCGCGCTTGGAGTTTGGTAAGTAAGAGCGTTCAAAACCTCAAATTCGCCGCCGTTATGGACGTTTATGCTTCTTGAAGAAGAGATTGATTGATTTAGAGCCGAGATTTTACCGCCGTATATATTTACCGCTCCGGTAAAGCTATTATCTCCGACAAGAGTCAAAGCGCCGTCTCCTCTTTTAGTTAGCGAGCCTTCATAGCCCTCCGCCGCCCTTGCGACCCTAGCCTGCTGCCTTGCGGTTTCAAAGGTCATCTCGGCTTTTTCTTCCGCGCTCAAATTTGACTTGGCATTAAGAGCCGCTTTTCTAGCCGCCCAAGCCGCAGCGTCGCCATCGTCTTCGGTTTTCCTAAATTTGATGGCGACGTCTGAGATGTTATTTGTCCAGATATCGTTTTGATTCATTGTAACGTCGAAGTTTCCTAAGAACTGCCCAGGACCAAACATCGCTTTACCAAGGTCAAGTATGCCCCAACCCCAGACGTTACTAGGTACACCCTCGCCGTCGCTACCCCAACGCTCTAGCATGCCGCCTGCACCGTGACCGGCTCTTAGCGTCCTTTGTCTAGCCGTAGTTAGCATAGTTTCTCTAATCTGAGGCATGCTCATATACGGATAGCGCTGCATTATGACTCCCAAGGCTCCGCTAACGTGAGGAGCGGCCATAGAAGTACCGCCAGATGATTTATATATAGCTTTGCCGTAGTTTGCATTGTCGGTAAGCTCGACGTACGCGGAATAAATCCCTGAGGACGGCGCGGCGATCGTCCACCACTTCGAGTGTCCGGCAAGGTTAAATTCCTGGATATCCGAGGATGCTTTATAGCCTCTTATATACGCGCTAGAGTCGTTAGGATAGCCATCCGCGCCGGTTTGACCCGTGACATTGATCCAGTAGTCCTCAGCGTCCGGTCTAAAATAAGGCAATGCCGCGCGAGTGAAAGACTCGGCCATTAGGCTCCTATTTCCAGCCGTAAATACCTGGATAACCCCTCTTTTTACCGCTACTTCGTAAGCTGCATCTAAAAAGCTTTTTTCGCCGCTAGTTACGAACTGATAATAAGCCTTTTTGGCCTCGTTCATATCTTTTAAATTTATATGGTCTTTTGCTGCGGTAGTTTGATTAGCCACCGTCACGTCGTAAAATTCCACATCGTATTCTGGTACGGCTCGCCAGTCGTAAGTAGGCTTATATCCCAGCGCGCCCGCAAAAGACGAATTTACGCGCCTATTAGAACCCCAGCTGTTGTTTATCACTTTCGCGCCCGCGTCGGCCAAGGCAGTGTAGCCTTTTAAAAAATAGTTGTAGTCTTGGTTTGGTCCATACGTCATATTATCGTTGCCGCCGGTATTTGCGGAGTATAGTTGTGCGCCAAACGCCACGCCGTGCATACCGCTACCGTCTCTACTAGCCGCCATCGTACCGCCCACGTGGGTGCCGTGAGCGTCGTTTACGCCCCTTACCCAACTACCGTCGCCGTTAAAAGCTTCGCCTTTTTTAAACACGCCGTTGTCGTTTTTATTAAAATTTCGCTTGCCGTCTTTTACTGGCTGATTTTTATCTATCGGGCCATTTCCTAGCGCAGCGTCAGGGTATCTCATGCCGTTTTTGCTATAGTTGCCGATCGTTTTTACTGCATGAATCCTACCGTCTTGAAACTCCGGGTGGCTCAAGAGTACGCCAGAGTCCATGACGCCGATCTTTGTTCCGCTACCGTTAAAGCCTAGCGCGTAAGCCGTGGAGGCGCTCATAGAGACTAGTCCCCAGTCTTTTTTATACTCCGCACTCTCCCAGCTAGAAGTGTTCCCGAATACTCCGGCCTCGGTGTAAGCATAAGCTCCGCTTGCGGCTAACAGCAAGCAGGTGAGCGCCGAAAGAGGCAAATTTGAGCCCTTGTTACTGCGTAAATTTGCAAATTTACGCGACGTGTTTGAATGCATTATTTTCCTTTCGTATAAGAGAATTTAAAATGCATTATTATACTGAGCTTTAATTTAAAGATTAATTATAAAAAATAAGAAAATTTGCCGACAGCGTATTAAAATTTGATAGATTTTATCGCAAAACGTCGCTCAAATTTTACGTAAATTTAAATTATGTTATAATCGCTTAAATTTAAAATAAAGGTAAAAAATGGGGCTAAAATCTGACGCCTGGATACGCAAAATGTCGCACGAAAAGGCGATGATAGTGCCGTTTGCCGAGGAGCAAGTCGGACGCGGCGTGGTTAGCTACGGAGTGTCCAGCTACGGTTACGATATCCGCGTGGGCGACGAGTTTAAAATCTTTACGAACATCGGCGGCACCGTGGTCGATCCAAAAAATTTCGACGAGAAAAACGTGGTGGATTTTAAAGGCGACGTGTGCATCGTCCCGCCAAACTCGTTCGCTCTAGCGCGCACGATCGAGTATTTTAACATGCCAGATAACGTGCTAGCCATCTGCCTGGGCAAAAGCACATATGCTCGCTGCGGCATCATCGTAAACGTCACGCCTTTTGAGCCGGGATTTAAGGGGCACATCACGATCGAGATATCAAACACGACGCCGCTGCCGGCCAAAATCTACGCGAACGAAGGCATCGCGCAGGTGCTATTTATCGAGGGCGACGAGCCGTGCGAAGTGACGTATGCCGATAAAAAGGGCAAGTATCAGGCGCAAGAAGGCATAACTCTGCCTAGGATTTTGAAGTAAAAGCAAAAAAATACCGCACCTAAACAAATTTAACGAACTAAATTTTGAATCAAATTTAAGGCACGGTTTTTGCTCTGGCTGAATAAAATTTAAATAAACGGCGAACCGTTTTAGCTAGACGAGACAAATTTAAAAATTTGCGAAGGAGCGTATGTAAAATACGCGGCCAAGCGAATTTAAATTTACGACGTACAGCGAAAAACGAGCCGCGAAAGGCAAAAATAAATGTTTAACGGAAAATCCATTCTCATTACCGGCGGCACCGGGTCATTCGGCAAAAAATACACCGAAATTTTACTCTCCAAATTTAAACCAAAAAGGCTAGTCATCTACTCTCGCGACGAGCTAAAGCAGTACGAGATGGCGCAGGTTTTCAAAGACCCGGCGATGCGATTTTTCATCGGCGACGTGCGCGACGAAAAGCGCCTGATGACCGCGATGAACGGCATCGACTACGTCATCCACGCAGCGGCTATGAAGCACGTGCCAATCGCGGAATACAACCCGATGGAGTGCATAAAAACCAACATAGGCGGCGCACAAAACGTCATCGATGCGGCACTAGAGTGCGGCGTGAGCAAGGTCATCGCGCTCTCGACCGACAAGGCGTGCAACCCGGTAAATTTATACGGCGCGACCAAGCTTGCCAGCGATAAACTTTTCGTCGCGGCAAACAACATCGCGGGTAGCAAAAAAACGCGATTTAGCGTCGTTCGCTACGGCAACGTCGTGGGCTCTCGCGGCTCGGTCGTACCGCTGTTTAAGAAGCTGATCGCAGAAGGCGTCAAGGAGCTGCCGATCACGCACGCTGATATGACGCGGTTTTGGATCACGCTTGAGCAAGGCGTAAATTTCGTACTTAAAAACTTCGAGCGCATGAAGGGCGGCGAGATATTTATCCCAAAAATCCCGTCGATGACGATGATAGAGCTTGCTCGCTCCATGGCGCCACATCTTGGCGTAAAAATAATCGGCATCCGTCCGGGCGAAAAGATGCACGAGGTCATGGTCGGCAAGGACGACGCGCACCTAACCTACGAGTTTGACGACCACTACGTGATCAGTCCGTCAATCAAATTTACGAGCAAAGACGACGACTTTAGCATAAACGCGCTGGGCGAAAAAGGGCATCTCGTGGAAGAAAATTTCGAGTACAGCTCTGATAAAAATAAAATTTGGCTAGGTAAAGACGGACTTTTGGATATGATCGAGGCGAGTAAATAATTTGGCCGAAATTTATAAAATTTGAGCCGAAATCTGAAATTTTAGAAAAGCAAGGCGAAGTATTTTTGCGTTTAGACGAGGCAAAATCGAGTGAGACAAGGGAGTTACCATATAGGTAATGACCGCAGGCGAGCGAGATTTTAACGAAGTATAAGCAAAAAAGACAAGCCGCAATAAAGACAAGCCGAAAAAAGGATAAAAATGATACCCTACAGCAGACAACAAATAACCGACTCCGACATAGCTGCCGTCGTGAGCGCCCTAAAAGACGACATCTTAACGGGCGGCGACAAGGTCGGCGAATTTGAAGAAGCGATCGCCCGGTACGTAGGCGTAAAGCACGTCGTAGCGATGAACTCGGCGACGTCCGCCCTACACGTCGCGTATCTAGCGCTTGGAGTGCGAGAGGGCGACGAGGTCGTAACTACGCCCATCACGTTTGCAGCAACGGCAAACGCGGCGCTAATGGCTGGAGCGGAGGTTAAATTTGCGCCCGTAAAATTTGACGGAAACATCGACGAAAACGCGCTAGCAAGCCTAATCACGCCTAAAACTAAAGTCATAACGGCGGTTGATTTCGGCGGCAATCCCGTAAATTTAGACGCCATCCTAAAACTAGCCAAGCAGCGCGGCATAAAGGTGCTTGACGACGCGTCGCACGCGCTGGGCAGCTCTCAAGGCGGCGTCAAAGTCGGCGCAAAAGCAGACGTTAGTATTTTTAGCTTTCACCCCGTTAAGCCGCTAACGACGTTTGAGGGCGGTGCGCTAGCAACAAACGATGACGAGATCGCGCGCCTAGCACGCCTCTACCGCTCGCACGGCATAGCCAAAAAACGCCTCTGGGACAGCGACCAGACGGTGCTTGGCTACAACTACCGCTTGCCCGACGTCGCCTGCGCGCTAGGACTAAATCAGCTAAAAAGGCTAGACGAAACCATCGCGGCGCGCGAGAAAATCGCTAAATTTTACGACGAAAAATTTGAGAAAAACCCATATTTTAGCACCGTTAAGCTACCTAGCGACGTCGTTAGCTCGCGCCACCTCTATCCTATCTTGCTATTTCGCCAGTTTTGGTGCGCCAAAGAGGACATATTTGCCGCCCTTCACGAGCGCGGTATCGGCGTACAGGTGCACTATAAGCCGACTTATAAATTTAGCTTTTACCGCGAGCGCTACGGCGATATCTCGGTGCCTAGCGCCGAGGATTTTTACGCGGCAGAGCTTAGCATCCCGTGCCATCAGTGCATGAGTTTAGAGGACGCAAATTTCGTTGCGGACGCGCTTTTTGAGGTTTTAAAGAGCTTTGATATGCCGCAAGGCTGCAGGGTTTAGGGCGGTAAATTTGATGAGAGACAACCAAAACCGCGCCCTTTGCGTCATCCCGGCTCGCGGCGGCAGCAAGCGCATACCGCGCAAAAACGTTAAGGATTTTTTGGGCAAGCCGCTGATAGCTTACAGTATCGAGGCGGCGCTAAATTCGGGCATTTTCGAGTGCGTGATCGTTAGCACCGACGACGCCGATATAGCAGACGTCGCAGTTAAATTCGGCGCTCAAGTTCCGTTTATGAGGGGCGCCGCGCTGAGCGACGACTACGCCACCAGTAGCGACGCCGTAGCGGACGCGGCGACGAGGCTAGGCGGATACGCTCACGTTTGCTGCCTTTACGCGACGGCGCCGCTTATTACGGGCGAAATTTTAAGCGAGGCATACGGCAAATTTAAAGAAGCGGAGTGTGAGTTTTTATTTTCCGCGACCGAGTTTAGCTTCCCGATTCAGCGCGCGATTAGGCTTGGCGAAGACGGCGCCGCAAGTATGTTTTACCCGCAGTTTGCGCTAACTCGCTCGCAGGATTTAGAGCGAGCCTATCACGACGCGGGCGCGTTTTATTTCGGCAGGCGCGAGGCGTGGCTGGAAAAAAAACCGATCTTTGCGCCGCACTCAAGGGCGTTTTTGCTTCCGCGAAATTTGGTCTGCGACATCGACACGCCCGAGGATTTCGAGTTTGCGCAGAAGCTTTACCGGATAAATTACCGCTGAGGAAAAATGCAAAAAGATTACATAAAAGCCAAAATATCGGTAGCTAGAACGCTCATGCAGATCTTTGCTGTTGCAGGGATCTTGCACATCTTTTATCTAGCGGCTAACTACCGCGGGCTAAACGAGGTTCAGATCCTGTTTTTCGCTTCTGCCGGCGCAGTTTACCTCATCGCCGCCGTATGTTTGGCGCTTAGAATTTTAAATTTGGCGGAAAAGCTCGATGAATTTTGACAAAATCTCAAATCTAAAAACCCTCATCCGCGCAGATAGCGGCTCAAAAATCGGGCACGGGCACATTAGGCGCGATCTTATCTTGGCGCAAAATTTTAAAGACGTTAGCTTTGCTTGTATCGACATGCCCGGTAGCCTAGCAGGCGAGATACCCTGCCCCGTTTTTACGCTAAAAAGCGCGGATGTAAATGAGCTAGTAAATTTGATAAAAGAGCATAAATTTGAGCTTTTAGTGATCGATCATTACGGCATTAGCGCGGCGGACGAAAAGCTAATCAAAGAGCAAACGAGCGTCCAAATTTTAAGCTTTGACGACAACTACAAAGAGCATTTTTGCGACTACTTGCTAAACGTAAATATCTACGCCCAGCCCCCAAAATACGTAAATCTAGTGCCGAAAGGCTGCGAGCTGATATTTTCGCCGCTAGTTAGGAGCGAGTTTTATGGCGAAGCAAAAATCAAACGCAAGAAAAAATTTGACTACCTCATCGCGCTAGGAGGCACTGACGCGCTAAATTTGACCGCTCAAATCGCCTCAAATTTGCTCACAAAAAACAAAAAAGTAGCCGTCATTACGACGAGTGCGAACGCAAATTTGGCAAATTTGCAAAATTTGGCGGATAGCGAGCCGAATTTTAGCCTATTTATAAACTCAAACGATGTGGCGCGGCTGATGAACGAGAGCGAAATTTTAGTGATTTCGGCTAGCTCGCTCGTAAACGAAGCGCTGGTTTTGGGCGCTAAATTTAAAGCCGTGCGCGTCGCGGACAATCAAAACGAGATGGCGCAGTGGCTAGCGGCAAACGGGCGCGAGATCTACGAGGCGGACGAAATATGCTTGAACTTATAAATTTCACCGATCTAACGGACGAGCAAATTTTGATGATTTTGCGTTGGCGAAACGACGAGCGAGTCGCAAAATACATGAAAAACAAAAGCGTGAGCGAGCAGGAGCACAGAAAATTTATCGCAAATTTGAAAAACGACGAAACGAAAAGGTATTTTCTGGTAAAAGAGGATAACGACTACATCGGCGTGATTGATTTCGTGGATATCGAGGCGGACTCGTGCGAATTTGGCATTTACGCAAATCCCCAGCTAAAAGGCAAAGGCAAAATCCTAATGCAAACCATCGTAGAATACGCCGCCAAAACGCTTAAAGTCGGCGAACTAAAATCGTGCGCCTACAACGAAAACGAAAAAGCGATCGCGTTATACCGCAAATTCGGTTTTGAAATTTACGGGCTCGACTGGCAAATGAGCTATATGTCGTTATCTTTACGCAAACTTGATATAATGGCTAAAAGTTAGGAAAATTTATGAAAATAGCAAATTTCGACACGGACAAAAAGGTCTTTATCATCGCCGAGCTCTCGGCAAATCACTCGGGCAGCTTGCAAACGGCGCTTGATACGATAAAAG
Organism: uncultured Campylobacter sp.; assembly: GCF_938045225.1. Taxonomy (GTDB): domain Bacteria; phylum Campylobacterota; class Campylobacteria; order Campylobacterales; family Campylobacteraceae; genus Campylobacter_A. Next base: position 2,401 of record NZ_CALINL010000188.1, on the reverse strand, counting down.
CAGCCAAGCGCGCGGGCGCGGACGCTATAAAGCTGCAAACATACACGCCCGATAGCCTCACGCTAGATTCGCGCGGCGAGGACTTCATGATAAAAGGCGGGCTGTGGGACGGGGCAAATTTATACGAACTATACAAGCAAGCTCTGACGCCGCGAGAGTGGCACGAGCAGCTTTTTTCGGCGGCACGGGACGAAGGGCTAGTCTGCTTTTCAAGCCCGTTTTGCAATGACGATACGGATTTTTTAGAGAAATTTAACCCGCCCGCTTACAAGATAGCAAGCTTTGAGGTCACAGACTATGATTTCGTGCGCTACGTCGCGCTCAAGGGCAAACCGATCATCATCTCCACCGGCATCGCGACCGAGCAGGAAATCGCCGACGTCGTGCAAATTTGCAAAGATGCGAGAAACGAGCGGATCGCGCTTTTAAAATGCACGTCTAGCTACCCTGCTCCGCTTGATGGGATGAACCTGCTCACGATCGCCGATATGAAACGAAAATTCGGCGTCGAGGTCGGCTTTTCAGATCATACGCTAGGCATCGTAGCGCCCGTTGTCGCCGTGAGTCTGGGCGCTCGCGTCGTAGAAAAGCACTTTATCCTAGATAAAAGCGTTCGCAGCGTCGATGAGGCCTTTAGCCTGGACGAGCGGGAATTTAGCCAAATGGTAAAAGCCGTGCGAGACGCCGAAGCGCTGCTTGGCAAAGTAAATTACGAGCTAGACGAAAAAGCCGTGCAAAATCGCCGCTTTTCCCGCTCGCTTTATGCTTGCGCGGACATCAAAGAGGGCGAAATCTTTAGCGAAAAAAACGTAAAAAGCGTACGCCCGGGATACGGCCTGCACCCTAAATTTTTACCCGAATTACTAGGTAAAGAAGCAAAAAGAGATATAAAATTTAGCGAGAGAATCACAAAGGAGGATATATAATGGCCAAGAAAAAAGAGGACGAGTATCTAAAACTAAATAGCTTACAAAAAAAAGGCGCGCACGAGAATCAAACAAGCGGCAAAGGCGATAAAAATATCGATGAAACCGTCACAAATATCGCAAATCCTATTTTCAAAAAAAATCTACAAGCGCTTTTCCAGCAGGACGAAATTTTAGCCGCGCGCCTTTGGGGAATGAAAGAGACCGAAAAATATGATGTTTTTATAGGAAAAGATCCGATAGATATAAACATCATCGACAATAAAACCCTAAAATACGTCTACGAAAGCCCGGCTAAAGATGTTCTACGCATCCTAGAGTCGACCGAAAAAGAGTATAAAAGATATCCTATTATGTACTTTTACGGTCTTGGCAACGGTATTTTTTATAAAGCCTTGCTAAAAAACGAAACGCATCAAAAAGTTATCGTCGTAGAGCCCGAAATAGAGATTATTTATATAGCATTAAATTTAATCGACTTATCCGAGGAGCTGATTAGCGAAAGGCTGGTTTTATTTTTCTCGGAATTTGCGACATACTCGCAGTTTTATTTTGCGGTTTCTAGCCAACTTTTCTCTTCATACGCAAAAACTTATAACCTGCACATTCACACGCCGTTTTATGAAAATTTCCATGAAGATATCGTAAGGATAAATAAAGACTTCACCAAGGCTATATCTCAAATGGTCGTCGCTCACGGCAATAGCATAGACGATACTCTAATAGGCATAAAACACCACATAGAGCATATTCCGGAGATGGTTACAAACTATTGCTATACGGATCTGATCAAAAAAAGACACGGACTCATGGATACGGCAATCATCGTATCTACAGGCCCGAGTCTAGATAAACAACTAGAAACTCTTAAAAAATTCGCGCCGTATTTTACCGTTATCAGCCTTGACGCGTCGTATCCTATTTTATTAAAGCACGGTATAAAACCGGACTACGTAACCTCAATCGAGCGCGTAGAGGCTACGTCCAGCTTTTTTAAAAACAAAAACAAAAAAATAGACGAAGATATTTATTTTATAGTAGCGTCGCTAACGCATAAACAAACGGTAGATAATATTTTACCGCGCCGCCTAACTCTCACGATGAGACCTCAGCAAAGCGAAATGGCGTTTAATATGCCAAAATACGGCTATCTCGGCATCGGCCACTCTACGGCAAACCAGGCTTATCAGTTAGCTTACGCTCTCGGACATAAAAATATTATTTTAATAGGCCAAGATTTAGCCTTCGCTCCGGACGGTAAATCCCACGCTAGCGGGCATGCATTTGCTCAGGCTGATGAATACCTATACGTAGAAGCTTACGGCGGAGAAGGCGAAGTAAGAACGACCTATATATGGGACAAATTTAAAAATCAGTTTGAAAAAGATATAGAGCAGGCTAAAAACGAGCAAATCGCGACATATAACTGCACGGAAGGCGGCGCTAGAATACAAGGAAGCATCGAGCGACCATTT
>NZ_CALINL010000187.1 GCF_938045225.1 uncultured Campylobacter sp. | reverse complement strand
CTGGCTTTACCATCAAGATGTCAGCGCCTTGCGCTTCGTCCTGCAAGCTCTCATTTATAGCTTCTAGGCGGTTTGCGCTGTCCATTTGGTAGCTCTTTCTATCGCCAAAGCTTGGAGCGCTTTGCGCCACGTCGCGAAATGGTCCGTAGTAAGCTGAGGCAAATTTGGTTGAGTACGCCATCACTGGTAAATTCTCAAAGCCATTGCTATCAAGTGTCTCTCTTAGCGTTGCGATGATGCCATCCATCATGCCGCTTGGTGCGATCATGTCGGCGCCATTTTGAGCGTGTATCAAGGCTTGCTTGGCTGAAATTTCAAGCGTTGCGTCGTTGTCGATGGTGTTATGCACATGGTCGATTATGCCGCAGTGGCCGTGGTCTGTGTATTCGCAAAAGCAAAGATCGGTGACGACTACTAAATTTGGAAATTTATCTTTTATGGCTCTAAGTGCGGTTGCGATGATGCCGTCGCTACTTAGTGCGTCGCTGCCAACGCTATCTTTTAGGCTTGGTATGCCAAATAAAATGATCGATTTTATGCCTAAATTTACTATCTCTTCGCACTCTTTTAAAATTTCGTCCAAACTCATCTGAAAGACGCCCGGCATCGAGCTTATCTCTTTTTTCACGCCCTTGCCCTCGACGACGAAAAGCGGATAGATAAAATCGCTCGCGCAAACGCTAGTTTCGCGCACCATCTCTCTGATCGCTGGATTTATCCTGAGTCTTCTAAAACGTTTAAACATAATTTTCCTTTTACTTCGCTACAATTTACGCCTAGTGTAACATAATAGGAGTTAAAATTTTATGAATATCGAGCTTTCAAATACGGCAAATTTACCCTCTCGTTTCGGGATATTCGAGATAAAGGCATTTAAGGAGGGAGAGAAAGAACATTTAGCGATTTACAAAAAACCTTTCGGCGAGGTCGTAAACGTCCGCATCCACTCCGAGTGCCTAACGGGCGATGCGATCGGTAGCCTCAAGTGCGACTGCCGCGACCAGCTAGAAGCCAGCCTAAAATACATCGAGGAGCACGGCGGCATGGTGATTTATCTGCGCCAAGAAGGGCGAAATATCGGCCTACTAAACAAAGTAAACGCCTACCACCTGCAAGATGAGGGCCTTGACACCATCGAGGCAAATCACCAGCTAGGCTTTAAGGCCGACGAGCGCACGTACGAGATCGTGGATTTTATCTTAAAGCACTTTGGCATCGAAAAGATAAATTTGCTAACCAATAATCCAAAAAAACTGTCGGGGCTAAAGTGCGTACAGATCGTCTCTCGCGTACCGATCGTCATACACGCGAACAAATTTAACGAAAACTACCTACGCGTGAAAAAAGAGCAGATGGGGCATATGCTAGATGAAAATTGACCTGCCGCGGGACTTTGACGCGCAAACGGCGAAATTTAGCGAGATTTTGGCTAAATTTAACCGCGTGCACAGCCTCACCAACTACAAAAATTTAAACGAGCAGATCGCTGACAGCATAGCTCCGCTTGAAATTTTCCCGCAAATTGCGGGCGCTAAAACGGCGATCGACGTGGGTAGCGGAGCGGGCTTTCCGGCGATATTTCTCGCGATGATTTTAAAGGAGTGCGAGTGGCATCTCTTTGAACCCAGCCCGAAAAAATCGGCGTTTCTAAGCTATGTCAAGGCTGAGCTAAATTTAACCAACATCCGCGTAAAATCCTGCAAGATCCAGGACGGCGAGCCGTTTGCGGCGCAGCTCATCACGAGTCGCGCGCTGATGAAAACGAAAGATTTACTCAAAATTTGCAACGGCTTTTTTGACGCGCAAACTCAAATTTTACTCTACAAAGGAAGCAGCGTGCAAAGCGAGCTAGACGGGCTCAAAGCTCAAATTTACGGGCACGGCAACCGAAATTACGTACTTATAAAGGGCGGCGATGTTATTTAAAATTTTGGCTTTTTTTGCGGTTTTAATCGCGATTTATATGATATTTTTTAAAACCCGCGTCAAAAGAGGCGTAAAAGGCGGCGCAAAAAAAGAGGACAAAGATGCCGAAAATTTCGTCGAATGCAAAAAATGCGGCACCTTTATAGAGGCCAAAGACGCCGTAATCAGCGGCGGCGGTTATATCTGCGAAGACTGCATAAAGGATAAAAAATGAAACTGATCGGCCACGAGCTAGTGCCCTATGAGCCGCTGTTTTGGCGCGAAAATACCCAGCAGATCGAAGCGGGCAAGCAAAATTTGTTTAAATTTGACGAGACCGCGATAAAGCAAGCGCAGGAGCTAGGTGCCAATTTTAGCGTCGAAGCTGAAAATCTAAACGAAATCATCGTCGCAAACGCAGCCGGAGCGAAATTTATCGTCGTGCCCCACGAGCTTGCCGGCAAAGCAGCAAAGCTGGCGCAGGATTATCTATTTGACGCTCAAATTTGCGTCTTTATCGGCGGCGAAAACGAGCTGGCCGCGCTTAGCGAGACGGGCGCGGACGCTGCGATATTTAAAACCGCCGTAATAGGCAAGGATAAACGATGATAAAATTTCCGCCGTTGTATCTAAAATTTTTAGAGGATCTCGAGGGCGAAGAGTGCGTAGACGTTTTTAACGAGGCGGGAGCGGGTGCGTATCTATACGGGCGCGCGGCTCTAGCCGAGCGAAACGAAACCTACGAAGTAGCGCTTTACGAGCCCGGTTTTTATATGATAGGCCAAGACGGCGACCTTGGATTTTTTATAAAGTTAAACTCGGACGATGCAATTTATTTTAACGATCTAGGCGCGCTAGGCTCGGCTCCGATGCGCATAGCGGAGAAAGATATTTTTGCCCTCATAGAAAAGATAAAAGAGGACGGCGAGATATTTTCGTAAAATTTTACGAGCAAAGGAAACAAATGGAACTTTTTAAAACTGCATTTTTGATGACGGTGCTAATGCTGCTTTTCGTAGCCGTGGGCGGCGCGATAGGCGGCACTAGCGGCATGCTGGTGGCATTTTTGATTGCGCTTGGGATGAATTTCTTTTCATACTTTTTCTCGGACACGCTCGTGCTAAAGCACTACCGAGCCGTACCCGTGGACGAGGCGCACGCGACGGGACTTCATCAGATCGTGCGCGAGCTTTGCGCGAAGGCAAATTTGCCGATGCCAAAGATCTACATCATCCCAGAAGCCGTACCAAACGCCTTTGCCACGGGTCGTAACCCGAGCCACGCCGCAGTGGCCGTGACCGAGGGACTGCTAAATCTGCTAAACAAAGACGAGATCGAGGGCGTGCTGGCTCATGAGCTAAGCCACGTGCGCCACTACGACATCCTAACGGGCTCGATAGCGGCCGTTTTTGCTGGCGCGATCGCGATACTGGCGAATTTCGCGCAGTTTGGCGCGGCAAACCGTCAAGGCAAGCAAAATCCTCTAATGTTAATCGCTCTAGCCGTCATCATGCCGCTGGCCGCCACGATCATACGCATGGCGATCTCACGGGCGCGGGAGTTTGAGGCCGACAGGGGCGCTGCGATGATAACGGGCAAGCCCCAGCACCTAGCCGGCGCGCTGCGAAAGCTCGAGGACTACGCGCGCGGACGCGTGATGGCAAACGCCGACGAACAAAGCGCGCATATGTTTATCGTTAATCCCTTTAGCGGCGTAAAAAGCGCTCTGGGCTCGCTATTTCGCACGCACCCGAGCACCCAAGATCGCATCGCCGCGCTAGAAAATTTACGCTCGCAACTAGATGGCGAAAACGGCGTGAAAGAGTATTTTAGAAAGTAAATTTGACGCCAAATTTAACCCTGCGCGGCATCAAATTTGACCGTCCGCGTCAAAGCAAATTTATCAAAAAGGCAAAATATGAAAATAGCCGTAAACGGCACGAGCGGATTTATCGGCGGCGAGCTCTGCCGCTTTTTTAGAGCCCAGGGGCACGAAGTCGTAGCTATCCCGCGAGCCGCTTATGCCGACAAAGACGCGCTCAAAAATCTCGCTGACGGCTGCGACGCGGTTATAAATTTAGCGGGCGCTTCTATCGCGGCCAGATGGAGCGAGGACTATAAAAAGCGCCTTCGCGCAAGCAGGATAGAGACTACGCGCACGCTAGTTTGCGCTATAAACGAGCTAGAAAATCTGCCATTTTTCATCAGCGCTTCGGCTGTGGGTATTTACGAAAACGGCCTTGGCCACGACGAGAGCTCGGTCAAATTTGACCGCGGATTTTTGGGCGAGCTGGCATGCGAGTGGGAGAGCGAGGCCGCTAAAGCGCGGACGCAAACGGCGATATTTCGCCTGGGCGTAGTGCTAGGGCGAGGCGGCGCGCTAGCTAAGATGTTGCCCGCATTTAGGCTTGGTCTTGGCGGCAAGATCGGTAGCGGCGAGCAGGCGTTTTGCTGGATTCACATCGCTGATTTGCTAGAGGCATTTAAATTTACCTTGCAAAACCGCCAAAGCGGCGTTTTTAATCTCGTTTCGCCGCATCCTAGCACAAACGGAGAATTTACTAAAATTTTAGGCGAGGTTTTGGGGCGACCGACGTTTTTTAAAGTACATAAATTTGCGTTAAATTTGATACTGGGCGAGGGGTCAAGCGTACTGCTTGAAGGCGCAAAAGTCTATCCCAAAGCCTTGATAGAGAGCGGATTTGGCTTTAAATTTAGCGATCTAAAAACGGCGCTTCGGGATATTTTGAAGTAAATTTAAATAATTTTTGCCTGCTTAGCCAAATGCTTCGCTTCGGTTTTTGCAAAATGCGGCTCGCGCCAACCCAGCGTAAATTTGACGCCGCTACGAAAATTTAGCCGCATAGAATCTCGTCCGATTTTATCGCAAATCCAAATTAAAAACGCCACCGTAGAGGCATAAAAGCAAATACGGTAGCGCCTTAAGACATAAAATGCTTTGCCCGCTGATATGGCAGGCTACAAAACAGTAATCAAAATTTAACAAACCTGACGCTTAGGCAAAATTAGCACGATCCGTCCAAGAAAAAGCGATAAATTTTTTGACCGCCAAACGATGTCTTAAATTTACAAAACCGCGAGCCGATATTAGGCAAAATTCGGCGTAAATTTGAATCAGACGGCAAATTTACGCTTTTGAAGATATCAGACTAAGCTCATAAATTTGGAAAGCTAGCTTTTGCCGCTAGTTCTGCGCGCAGAGTTTGCTACCTGCGCGCTCAAGCGCACTTACGAGAAGTTTTACTCAAACCGCCTAGAGATGCTAGGCGAGAGCTTAGTCAAAACATCATAACTGATCGTGCCGAAAAAATCCGCCCAAACGCTAGCGTCGTCAAATACGCAAATTTTATCGCCCGCATCTTCGCAGCAAAAGCTATCCATCGACATTTTACCGAGCAACCGCTGTCCGCCGGCAGTCTTTAGCTCGCCCTCGCCCCCGTAGCGTAGCAATCCGTCGCCGTAGCCTAGGTCATAAACGGCGATTTGCATATCTTTGCTCGCGCAAAATTTAGCGCCGTAGCCCGCGCATTGCCCTTTTTTTAGTACTCTACCGCTAACTTTATGCGCCCAGAGCGACGCCACGCGTTTTAGCTCCAAACTCTCGTCAAACTGCGCGTATCCGTAGGCTGCGATACCCACACGCACGCACTCGTCCGCTAGCTCGCCGAAGCGCTCGGTCGCAGCGGAGTTGTGCGAGTGAAAGACCAAACCCTCGCCGCAAATTTCGCGCACTAAGGCTTTTGCCGCGGCGAAATTTTGCCTCTGTACAAAATAATCGCTACTAAGCTCTTCAGCGCTTCTAAAGTGCGTAAATGCGCCGCAAATTTGCAGTCCGTGCGCCAAAGCCGCCTCGCACGTCGCACGCACTTCGCTCACCGCCACGCCGTTTCGGTGCATGAGCGTATCGACGGCGATATGTACGCGCGCGCCTTTTTTAAATTTAGCAATCAGCGAAATGTCGTTTACCGCGTAGATAAATCTCTCGCTCTCGCCGCCCGTAGGGATGTGCGAAAGGATGAGGATGTGCTCGAAAAAGGGCTCCAACTCGCGCGCCTCGGCCTCGTTTTTGACCGCGCAAAATTTGATACCGTAGCTTGCCGCCTCACGCCCCACGAGCGCCGCTCCGTGCCCGTAGGCATTGTCTTTTAGCACCAAAATCACGCGATCTTTGTCGCCGGCTTTGGCGCAAATTTTAGTTAGATTATGGATGTAAGCGGATCTGTTTAAAACGAGTTCAGACATTGAAATTTACGCCAAACGCCTCGTAAACGTTAGGAAGCAGCTTCCTAATACTATAATCGTAAGAGTAAAATTTAGCGTAAAGCGCCTTTAGATCAGCCTCTTTAACCGCCGCAAAGTCAAACACGTCCGTGCCCGCAACCTTTGGTACCTGGCGGTCTAGCTCGGCGAAAAACTCGCCCCTCGCCTTTAAAATTTCCTCGATTTGAGCCTTTACTATTTCTTTTTTTTCTTGCATTTACTTCTCCGTTAAGATTTTAAATTTATCTTTATCTAGTCGCACGTAGAGCTCTTTTTGCCCCTTAAATTCGTGGCTCGGCGCTGCGTAATCCTCGTCAAAAACCACTCTAAAAAGATTTTGCCCTTTGGTATTTGGATACGGCGTCACGCTAAAATTTGAAGCTTTTATGCTCTTTTTTTCGTTTAGCGCGAAAATTCTCTTTTTATTTTCGGCAAATTTAGCCCTCGTTAGCGTGTTTTTGCCGTCTATTTTTACAAATTCGTCCGCGTAAAAGCCGAGGTAAATTTTAGTTTCGTTATCTCGCCACGCCTGCAGCCACTCGTGCAGATGTGCCAGTACGCGCGCGACGTCGTCTTTGCTGGCGTCTACCTTCTGGCTTTCGCTGATTATCACGACGCCCTCGCTGCCGATCAGTCGGCCGAATTTCACCAGCGCATCGTTGTTAAACGCCACGCAGCCGCGTGTTTTTACTTCGTCCTCGCGTTTGCCTTTCATCGGCAGTCCGTGTATCCAGATGCCTCCGCCCGTTTTTTGTGCGGCCTTATCGTGGGCGTTCGGATACGATAGCGACATCGCAAGCGGCCCGTAAAATGGATCCGGCGGCGTAAATTTGTCCGTGACGTCGTAAACTCCGACCGGAGTTTTTAGGTCGCCTTCTTTAAATTTATCCCCGCTTTTACCCGTTATCACGCTTTGAGAAAAGATTTCCTCCAGCGCGCCGCCTGAGTACTCGAAGCTTTGCAGGGTTTTTTGCGCTTTATTTACGACGATGATTTTGGTCTTAGCCTCGTAGTAGCCGTATCTGACGTCGGCTGCGCCTAGCTTTTTTAGCCAGTATTTAGCGCCTGTCAAATTTGCGTCCGCTAAAGCCTCGGCGACTAAAATTTGAGAAAAAAAAGCAGAAAAAAAAAGTAAGCCGAGTAGTTTTTTCAAAATTTTCCTAACGTTGCGTAATTTCGTAATAAAGGCCAGAATTATATTACATTTTCTCTTAAAAATTTTAAAAAGCTTTTATTTTGTGTTACAATAGCGAATATCAAATTCTACATAAAAGGATATAAAATAATGAAAAGCAAATCTTTAGCTTTATCTCTAGTAGTCGCCTCTTTGGGCTTTGCAAATGCCGCAGATATCGAGATCGTTGATATCTACGCTAAAGCTACGCCTCCTGGCGCCAAAAATACGGCTCTATTTTTCGATATCAAAAACAACACCGATAAACCGGTAAAACTAGTCGGCGCTAGCTCTCCCGCAGCCGCTACAGGCGAGATACACACGCATAAAGACGTAGACGGCATGAAAAAAATGATACAAATAGAAAACATCGAAGTACCTGCGATGGGCGAGGCAAATTTAAAACCGGGCGGTCTGCACGTAATGCTGATGAACGTAAAAGCCCCGATCAAAGAGGGCGACAAACTAGATGCCACGCTAGAGTTTGATAACGGACAAAAACTCGAGCTAAAAGACATCGTCGCAAAGTCGGTCGTAGCTAAAAAAGACGGCGAACACGGACACGATCACGGCGGACACCATAAGCATTAATGAAAAAATTTCTCATAATTTTAGTCCTTCTAGTCGGTGTTTTAGGTGCCTCGGCGTACTTGTTTTTTAAACCGCAAGCGCAAGAGGACTTTTTGAGCGCAGAGGACGTGGGGGCAAATTTAAACCCGCTTCCTTGCGATATGAACGCCGAGCACTCCTGCGGCGTGGAGTTTCGCGGCAAGACGGTTAAATTTAGCCTCTCGCCAAAGCCCGTTTACACGATGCAGCCGACGATCGTTCGCATAGAGGGACTAGAAGGATTTAAAAACCCAAGCCTTGAGATCCACGGCGTAAATATGGACATGGGTGTCATAAAGGCCGAAGTCGAAAAGCGCGACAACGCCTACATATCAAACATCGTGCTAAGCGCGTGCCTGATAAACATCATGAGATACCGTTTCGAGGTGCTAGAAAACGGTAAAAAAAGCGGACTTTATATAGACTTCGACTTGCATCAATAGGCGCAAATTTCACTTGAAAGGGCGGATAATGAAAAAGCTTCTTATCATACTTGTACTGATTTTAACGGTTCTAGGCGTAGGCTATCTCGCACTCTACTCAAACAAATACGCTCTTACCGGCCAAGGCGCAAACGGCGCGGTGAGTCTAAAGAGCTTTGAGGGCAAAAATAAGATCATATACTTTGGCTACACCTCGTGTCCGGACGTCTGCCCAGCAACTTTAGGTATCTTAAGTGGCGTCTTAAACGAGCTTAAAAGAGACGATATCGTAGTGATTTTCGTCACTCTCGACCCGGAGCGCGACGAAGCAAAAAACGTCGATGAGTATGCGAAGTATTTTTATCCGAATTCTTACGGCATAGTGTTAGACGATCTGCCTAAGGTTGCAAAAAGCTACGGCGTGAAGTATCAAAAGGTGTTGCTCGAAAAATCCGCTATAGAGTACTCCGTCGCTCATAGCTCCTCGCTATACGTACTAGATAAGAACGATAAATTCGTCGCCGAGATCTCCAATCTAACGGCGCAAAATATCAAGAAAACGCTGGAAAATCTGAAATAATAACAGCTTTATTATTTCGTAAATTTAGGTGTTACGTTATAACACAAAGATATTTTTTTATACTCAATTATTACCGATATTGATTTAAATCAATTCACTTTAAGCCTTCCGGTTGTATAGTTTCATTAATAGAAAATTTAAATTTGAAAGACATTTATGAAAATTATAGCGCTCGTATGCGCTCTATTTGTTTTCTCCTTCGCAAGCGACGTTAGCGCTACGGCTAGCCTCGACGTAAAAAGCTGCGCATATAGCGAGCAAAACAAAACACTAGCCGTCTACGATGCCAAAAATTCGCTAAAAATACTTAATCAAAAAGACTTGAAACCCATTAACAAATTTGGTGTTAAAACGGACGAGATAACCTCTCTGGATTTTGACGGCGCAAATTTATATGCAGGATTTGCGAGCGGCGAGATAGCTAAATTTAACGATGATTTTAGCTCTTTTGCCGGCATTATAAATCTTTCGAATTTAAACCTTGAGGCGCAGATAACGCACCTTCACGTCGCAAACGGCAAAATTTACGCGGTCGCCGGCAAAAACGCCTTTATCTCATACGACATTGCGTCAAAAAAGCTGACGCGCGCGAGTCTTAACGGCGCATACCGTATCGCGACCTGTCAAATTTCAAACGGCGCCGCGCTGATAACTAGCTGGGATAGATCGGTTTTTACCGTAAATTTAAGCACCATGAAGGCAAAAAACCTAGGCAGATTAAAATCCGTAGCTTTGAGCGCGGCAGAGATAAACTCGGGCGTGATTTTCGGACTTGCTAGCGGCGAGATAGCTAGCCTCAAATTTGACGCAGATGGAAATTTGACGAACGAAAAGTTAGCAAGCAAGCAGCCTAGCGCGGCAAATTTGACCGCCGAAGCAAATTTGACGAAAACAAACGACAAAGACAACGCTAGCTCAAATTTGACAGCCGTCAAAAACGCGCAAAACAAAGCGGATCTAATTTTGACTAGCGGCAAAGCAAACGCAAATTTGACGGACGCAGAAATTCAAATTTACAAAATCTCAAATTCGCGCGTTAAAAGCCTGATAGTCGTACAGGATAAAGTTTATATCGGGCTTGGAAACGGCGAAATTTTACGAAGCGATGCTGAGTTTAAACAGATAGAAAAAATAGGCAAAAACTCCGACGCCGTGATAAAAATTTTTAACGACGAAGATAGCGTCATAGCCGTTAGCATAAACGGCGAGATCCAATTTTACAAGAAAAAATCTTAGGAAAGGAGATTTTCAATGAACAAACTACTTAGTTGCGGTATCGTTGCGGCTGCGGGCCTGGCGTTTGCCGTTAGCAGTGCGTGTGCGGCGGATAGCGATCTACAAGCTATCATGAAAGCGCGCGGGCTAACGGAAAAAGACATCCTAGCGGCCGCTAAAACGTATCAGCCAAGCGGTAAAAAAGACGACTACATCGTATTTTCCTCAGGAGGCCAAAGCGGACAGGTGATGGTTTACGGCGTGCCTTCGATGAGAATTTACAAGTATATCGGCGTCTTTACGCCCGAGCCTTGGCAGGGATACGGCTACGACGAGGAGTCTAAAGCCATCCTAAAAAGCGGCGCCATCAGAGGCAAACAAATCACGTGGGGCGACACCCACCACCCTGCGCTAACCGAGAAAAACGGCGAATACGTCGGCGATTATCTTTTCATCAACGACAAGGCCAACCCTCGCATCGCCGTGATAAATTTGCACGATTTCGAGACGACTCAGATCGTGGTTAACCCTATCATGAAAAGCGAACACGGCGGTAGCTTTATCACTCCAAACAGCGAATACGTCATCGAAGCGGCGCAGTACGCGGCTCCGCTAGATGACGGCTAC
>NZ_CALINL010000186.1 GCF_938045225.1 uncultured Campylobacter sp. | reverse complement strand
GAAAACGAAGTTCAGCTAGAGGATAGCGAAGATACGTTAGAGAAATTTCAAGCGGCTAGGAAAAAAGTTGAGGAGCAGCTTGGCATCGGCGATAACTTTAATGAGGATGACTTGCGCTATGACGTATTGCTAGAAAAAATGAAATTAATCGTTCAAGATCGTAGCGAAGAAATAGCCGTATTGCTCCAAGATATGATAAAAAACGATTTGGATTTTAGCAACCGTAAGGACTTTTAATGGCAACAAAGCTAAATGAACAACAAAAGATGATTTACGACGACCTTTCGATGCCCGAAAAGGTCGCCATTTTGCTTATTCAGCTAGGCGAGGACGTCACGACTCTGCTATTTTCGCATATGGAGGTTGACGTCATAACCGAAATTTCGCGCTATATAGCTACCGCAAAGAGTACCGATAAAAGCGTAGCGGCTGCTGTTTTAGAAGAATTTTACGCTCTCATGCAGTCAAATCAATATATGAGAAGCGGCGGTCTAGAGTATGCGAAAGAAATTTTATACCGCACCTTTGGTCCTGAAGCTGCGCAAAAGATACTCGACAAGCTCGCAAAAAGCATGGAAAACACAAAGAGCTTCGGTTATCTTACCAAGGTCAAGCCTCAGCAGCTTGCGGACTTTATCGTTAACGAACATCCGCAAACTATCGCGCTTATTTTGGCGCATATGGACTCGACCAGTGCGGCCGAGACGCTTTCGTTTTTTAATAACGAGCTTAGAAGCGAGGTCGTCGTGAGAATGGCAAATTTGGGCGACATCAGCCCGTCCATAATCAAACGCGTTTCAACGGTGCTAGAAGGCAAACTAGAGAGCCTCACGTCCTACAAAGTCGAAGTCGGCGGACCGAGGGCCGTGGCGGAGGTACTAAATCGCCTCGGACAAAAAGCTTCAAAAGCTACGATCGAATATATCGAGGACGTCGACGACAAGCTCGCTACGACGATCAAAGAGCTTATGTTTACCTTTGAGGATATTAACACCCTCAATCAAGCAGCTATCCGCGAAATACTTAAAAACGTCGATAAAAAAGACCTCATGGTCGCTCTAAAAGGTAGCGGCGACGCATTGAGAGATAAATTTCTCTCCAGTATGTCTCAGCGCGCCAGCGACTCGTTTAAAGAAGAAATGCAGTTTTTGGGAGCGGTGCGCGTAAAAGACGTCGAAGAGGCGCAGCGCCGCATAGTAGAGCAGGTTCAGGCCCTAGCCGAAAGCGGGGCGTTCCAAATAGGCGAAAGCGATGAGATGATAGAATGAAAAGTAGCGTAATAACAAATGAGCGCTCAAAAGAGCACTTTGTAGAAAACTATCGGTTTAAAATTTTAGGTCAGGAAAAAAGAAGCGAGGATACACACTCGGCCCACGAAAGCGAATCCGGCCGCGCGACCGAGCATAACGAGCGAGCCTTGAGCGGCGGGCAGGAGGGCTCAAATTTAGGCGAAGCAAAAGAGCAGGGCGGGCATTTTAAGCCTGAGTCAAGCTTCATCGAGGAGCTTTTGAAGCGCACCGACGAGATGAGCGGTAGTATGATAAAGCTGCAAATGCAAATCGAAAATCAAGAAAACGAATTTGCCAAACGCCTAGAGAGCGAGATCCAGCGCGCTAAAGAAGACGGCATAAAGCAGGGCAGAGACGAGGCGGCGGCTAAATTTGACGAGGAGCTAAAAGCGCTTGAGAGCAGGTATCTTGGCTCGATAAATAAGCTAGAGGAACAGGCGGCTAAATTTGAAAGCCTCATCGCATCTAGCGAAGCGCAGCTGCCGGCCACCGCAGTCGAGGTCGCAAAAGAGGTCGTGAAAAAAGAGATTTCGCTAAATTCGGCAAACATCGCCGCGGCTATCTGTAAGGAGCTTTTTAGCGAGATAAAAGACGCCAAAGAGGTGCAGATAAAGGTAAATCCGAAAGATTACGAGTTTATCAAAGAAAATTTCTCCGGACAAAATGTCAAAATCTCCGCCGATGAAGCCATCAGTGCGGGCGGAGCGATCGTGCTTAGCGACGCTGGCAACCTCGAGGGCACGATCGAAGCCAGACTAGAAAAAATCAAAAAGATAATAGGGCAATGATAGACGTAAAATCTATGAATATGGAGGAGCTCGAAGCGCTTTGTGGAAAGCTCCGTGATAAAATTTTACAAACCGTCAGCGCAAACGGCGGG
>NZ_CALINL010000185.1 GCF_938045225.1 uncultured Campylobacter sp. | reverse complement strand
AAAACGACGACCTACACGATCCGATCGTAAATGACGAGCACTGCCTGATCATGGGCTTAGTTAAGAGTGAAAACGACCTTGATAGGTTAAAACATATGGGGCGCGAGATAAACGCTATCCTCTTTAAATTTTTTGCAGACAGAAATTTAAAACTAGTAGATTTTAAAGTGGAATTTGGCGTCGATAAAGACGGAAATATCGTGCTAGCTGACGAGATTAGCCCGGATAGTTGCCGTTTTTGGGACGCAACTACGAACGAAAAGCTCGATAAAGATAGATTCCGTCAGGATCTTGGCAACGTAAAAGTCGCCTACGAAGAAGTTTTAAAAAGAATTTTATCTAAGGTTTAAAATGAAAGCTATCATCAACGTATCCTTAAAAAACGGCGTTTTAGACCCGCAAGGAAAGGCTGTCGAGCACGCGCTCGGATCGCTTGGATTTAACAACGTAAGCGGCGTGCGAATAGGCAAACAAATCGTGCTTGACATAGACGCCGCAAGCAAAGACGAAGCGCGCAAGGAGCTCACCAAAATGTGCGAAGAGCTGCTCGCAAACACCGTCATAGAGGACTACGAGATAAATTTAAACGATAAATGCGAGAGCGCAAAATGAAAGTCGCCATCGTTTTGTTTCCAGGCACGAACTGCGAGCAAGATACAAAGTACGCTTTTGAGCTTTTGGGTTGCCAGACGCAGATAATCTGGCACAAAGAAAGCGAGATAAATGCCGATCTTATCGTGCTTCCGGGCGGATTTAGCTACGGCGACTACTTGCGCACGGCAGCTATCGCTAAATTTAGCCCGGCGATGAGTGCGGTTGTAAAACACGCCCAAAAAGGCGGATACGTGCTTGGCATTTGCAACGGCTTTCAGATGCTGTGCGAGCTAAAACTGCTTGCAGGCGCGATGAGACGAAACGAAAATTTAAGCTTCATCTCAAAATACCACTATCTAAAAGTGGTTTCAAATGCAAATAAATTTCTATCAAATTTGAGTATCGGCGAGGTCCTAAATATCCCGATCGCTCACGGCGAGGGTAACTTTTACGCTGACGAAGCGACGTTAAAAGGCCTCTACGATAACGATCAGGTGCTGCTAAAATATTGCGACGCAAACGGCGCCACACTAAATCCAAACGGCTCGGTCGATGCGATAGCAGGAATTTGTGATAATAATAAAAAGATATTCGGCCTCATGCCTCACCCCGAGCGCGCCTGCGAGAAGTTTTTGGGTACGGACGATGGATTAAAGATGCTAAAAGGGCTAGTTTGCTAAGGCCCTTTTTAGCCTTTTTTACCATATTTGTTTTAGCTTGCGGGGCCACTGAGCCTAGCGTGTTTGATATGATGGGCGACGAGCAAAGCCAAAAAGTGATCAAGCCCGCTCCGCAAACGCCCGCGCAAAAGCAAAACCCACAAAACAAAGCGCCAAGCGCGCAAAACAGACCCCCAAGTCAGACGCAAAGCACGGCTACTCAAAACAGAACCCCCGTAGCGCAAAGCCAAACCGTAAGCAACCAAGGCGGTACGCATCTACGTCAACCTATCCCGCAAAATATAGCGCCTACTAACGAGCCCGAGTTAAATTTAAAAGATAGTCAGTTATACGAGCGCGTGCAGCCAAACGACATCATCATCAAGGCTCTAAACGCGCCTAAACAAGTCTACGTCGGGCAAATTTTTAGCTTTACGCTCTCGGTCGATATCCAGGATAATATTGCCGTTGATCTGCAAACTATATTGCCAGAAACCGAAAACCTAAAATGGCTAAGCTCAAATTTGCGCTGGGATAACGACGGTAAAGGCGTTTACAAGGCTCAAATTTACGCCGAGGCCTCCGCCGAGGCCGTGAAAAATCCAAAAATCACTGTAAATTTAAAGCGCAATGGCGAGTTTTTCCAGACGGCGAATTTAACGCTTTCGCTACCTAAAATCGTAGCGCTAAAAAGCGGCGAGAAATACAATCACGTCGTCGCTCAAAATCTCGAAGTCAAAAAATATAAAACCAACAAATTTGACGATAAAAATCTCATCATGATCGTCGAAGTAAACGCGCAAAAAGGCAATATCGCGGACTTTTTCATCGAGGACAAGGACATCATCAAACAAGGCGTGGACTCCACGAGCGGCGAATTTGACGCACAAAGCGGATATTATTTCGCGATATTTTCGCCTGAAAAAACCTCGATCGATTTTAACTACTTTAGCCTGGCTAAAAAAGATTTCGTGAGCTTTTCGCTCCCGGTCGTCGTCGAGGATGACGAGATCAGCACGCAAATCGGACTAAATCCAAAGCAAAGCAAATTTGAAATTTACAAAAATATCGGAGTTTACGCGCTTTTCGGTATTTTCTTGATCACGTTTTTGTTTAAGCGCGATGCGATATTCCTCGTCGTCGTGGTCGGCCTTGGAGCTTATATCCTTTACAGCTACAACCCGTTTGGCGGCGCGACGCTAAGACAAAACATAAACGTAAAAATTTTGCCTACGCAAAACTCGAGCGTATTTTATACCTCAAAAGCGGAGCAAAAGGTTGAGATCCTCGGCAAGCGCGAGGACTACGTCAAAATTTTACTAGACGACGGTAAGATAGGCTGGGTAAAAAAAGATGATATTTTCTAGGATAAAGCCCGCGTATTTCGCGGTCGAGTTTCTCATTAGCATACTTTTGGTCGTGTTTTTTATGTGGCTTTTAAAAAAGCATATTCA
The DNA here is from genome assembly GCF_938045225.1 of uncultured Campylobacter sp. Lineage (GTDB taxonomy): Bacteria > Campylobacterota > Campylobacteria > Campylobacterales > Campylobacteraceae > Campylobacter_A. Next base: position 1,520 of record NZ_CALINL010000185.1, on the reverse strand, counting down.
CGCCGTGAGGAAATTTTGGGGTAGGAGCCAGCGATTTTTCGGATTTTATTCGCTCGAAGTCGTCGGCAACTTCGACGAGCGCGCAAATATGATCATCATGAACCATCAAAGCATGTTAGATATCGTCGTTTTAGAGGAAGTCTATCCGAAAAATCTCTGCTGGATCGCTAAAAAAGAGATCGCCGACCTGCCCATCATCGGACAGATCATCCACGTGCCGCAGATGATTTCAGTCGAGCGCGAGAACAAACGCTCGCTCATCAAACTCGTAAAAGACGCGCAGGACCGCGTCGAAAAGGGGCGCGTGCTGGCGATTTTCCCCGAGGGAACGCGCTCGCACTCAAGGGAGCTTTTGCCGTTTAAGGGCGGTGCGAAAATCATCGCCGACAAGCTAAATCTAAAAATCCAACCAGTCGTGATCGCGGGCTCGGACATCATGGACGTGAAAAATTTTAGCTTTAAAAACGGCAAAATCAAAATCATCTGCCTAGATCTTATCGACACCGCCGACCCTGAGTGGCTAGAAAACGCAAGAGCTAAAATGCAAGAAACTCTCGACAACGAGAGGCAAAAAGCGGCAATTTAAAGCGCTGCTTTATCATAAATTTTGCCGCACGCGTAAATTTGATGAACTTTTCAGCTAAAATTTGAGCCAAATTTGACCGCCTCGTAAAAGCCGTAAATTTAGGAGGATTTATGAAAAAGTACGCCGTTATATTTATGGTTTTAGCTCAAATTTTATTTGCTTCAAATTTACTGGAGCCTGATTTTGAGATTTTTTATGACAAAAACGCTACGAGCAAACAAACAGACGCAGGACTTGATCAAATTATGGAGTTTTTGTCGCAAACCCGCACCGAGTAAACGACGAGTGCGGCAAGAATTGCGACCGCCTTTTTACGCTTTTTATCTTTAATACCAACGAAATCGACTTTGTGCGGATAGAAAAAGCAATCAAATTTGAGAAACAAATTTTAGATTAGTTGATAGTAATCGTATCAAGTTTAAAGATATTCTTAGCACTTTGTGCTATAATCTGCTAAAAAATTTTAAAAACAAAGGACGAAAAAATGAGCGAAAAATTTGAATTTCAGACCGAGGTAAACGAGCTGTTAAATTTGATGATACACTCGCTTTACTCAAACAAAGAGATATTTTTGCGCGAGCTAATCTCAAACGCAAGCGACGCACTGGACAAGCTAAACTACCTCTGCCTCACGGATGATGCTTACAAAAATCTAAGCTACTCCCCGCGAATCGATATTAAAATAGACAAAGATAAAAAGACGCTAACGATCAGCGATAACGGCATCGGCATGGATAAAAACGAGCTGATAAACAACCTCGGCACCATCGCTAGAAGCGGTACGAAGGGCTTTTTGGACAAGCTAAGCGGCCAAGCTAAAAAAGATAGCGCGCTCATCGGGCAGTTTGGCGTCGGGTTTTATTCGGCGTTTATGGTCGCAAAGAAAATCGAAGTTATTACAAAGAAAGCCGGCAGCTCGGAAGTAAACCGCTGG
>NZ_CALINL010000184.1 GCF_938045225.1 uncultured Campylobacter sp. | reverse complement strand
GTTTTCGCCGTCGTAAACTGCGTTATATATCGCTAGCGAAACGGTGTCGGTTTTGCCTACGATATTTCCGCCTAGCATCAGCGTGATGCCAACCTCGCCAAGACCGCGAGCTAGGGCTAAAACCAGCGCCGAAACAACGCTTTTAAAGACGTTTGGGATGAGGATAAAAACGGCGATCTCAAAGCGATTTTTACCTAGACTCTGGCCTGCTTCGATTAGGCTTTTAGGCAGGCTTTCAAGTGCGCTTTGAACGGGTTTTACAAACAGTGGCAAACCCGCTAAAAACGAAGCTATAACAAGCGCCGAAAAGCTAAAAACGATCTGTAAATTTAGCGCCTTGCCGATCACGCCGTTTCGCCCCAAGATATAAAGCAGCAAAAATCCCGTAGCAATCGGCGGAAAAATGAGCGGAAACATCACGACCGCTTCTAAAACGGCCTTAAATTTGCCACGGTAAAACGCCAAAAAATAAGCCGCACCGAGCCCCAAAAATAGGAGCAGTACGAAAGTAACGGCTAGCGTTTTGGCGCTTAAAAGCAGCGGATGAACGAGCCAGGCAAGTTCCTGCAAATTTTTCCTTTTTTCGTTAAATTTTGCTTTTCGTTTGAATTAAATTTAGCGAGTAAATTTTAGCGTTTAAATCAAATTTGACGCAAATTTTACGTCAAATTTGAAGGTAAATTTAACCGAGCCAAAAGCCCTCGATTTAAATTATTTTAGCCCGAATTTAGCGAAAATTTCCTTCGAGCGAGAAGTCTTTATCTCGTCTATAAATTTAGCGCACGCCTCGTTGTCCTCACACGCCGGAAGCTTTGCCGCCGAGATAAAAACGGGACTATAAAGCGCCTCGTCGATGTAGATCACGCTGCCAAACTCGCCCTCTCTAGCCACGGCCTCGGTCGAGTTGATAAAGCCAGCATCCACTTCGCCGTTCGTGACGTAGGCGACTACTTGCGGTACGCCTGCAACCGGTAGCATCTTAGGCGCTAGATCGGCCTCTAGTCCCGAGTTTTTCAAAAACTCCGTCGTCCTCACGCCGTAGATCGCTTTTTTAGAGTCCGGCATCGCGATTTTGGCAAGATTTTTTAGCTCAGAGACGTCTTTTATCTGCTTGCCTTTTGGCGTGACTAGCACCAAAGCACCCTTGCCGATGCGCTCATAGCCTTTTATGTTCAGATCCGTTTTCTTTAAAAACGCCTCGTCGCCCACGATCGCCGCCATCTTGCCCTCTTTTGCCTGGATAGTTATCTGGCCTAAATTTGCAAACGCGCCTTCGATCTGCACGCCGTCTTTTTTGAGATTTTCTATCACTTCAGTGACCGGTTTTTTGTATCCGCCGCCAGCACCCACGAGCAAATTTTCTCCGCCAAAGGCAACCGCAGCCGCGATAGAAATGAGTAGTAATTTTTTCATAAAATTCTCCTTTGAAATAAAATTTGGTAATTTTATGAAATATATCATTATACATTGATAAATTTTGCTGTTTTCGGAGATTTTTTAAAGAAGTATAAATAAGGATATTTTATATCGGCTCTAGTCCGTTTTTGGTTAGGCAGTACATTACGCTCGCTACGTCGCTTATAAATTCCTTATCGTGAGAGACGATTATCTGCGTGACGTCAAGGGATTTTAAGATAGCGGCTATCCTTCTTTGCATATCTGCATCAAGCGCGGTCGTAGGCTCGTCAAGTAGTAAAATTTTAGGCTCGGCCACCAGTATCCCAGCTAGTGCGACGAGCTTTTTCTCGCCTCCGGAGAGGTTAAAAACGATCTCGTCTTTTAGATGCCAAATTTCAAGCTCGCGTAAAATTTTCTCGGCTTTTGCGCGAGAGCCGTCCTCGTCCTCGCCGCGGCTAAACAGCGAAAACATCACGTCATCAAGTACACTAGGACAGATAAAACAATCATTGCTTTCTTGAAAAAGATAGCCCATGTCGCGGCGAAACGGCTTGTACTCGTCTAAATTTGAAATTTTATGGTGAAAAAGCTCTATATGCCCGCCGCAAGGCGCTTTAAGCCCCGCCATTATCTCTAGCAACGTGCTTTTACCGCAGCCGTTTGGGCCTATGAGCGCGATTTTGTCTTTGTGTGTCGCGTTTAAATTTAAATTTTCAAAAAGCGTTCTTTCGCCTATTTTTGCGCAGACATTTTTTAGGCTTATCGTGCAGCTCATATCAGGGCTCCTAAACTAAAAATATAACAACACGCCGTTAAAGCGATTATAGCGGCGTCTTTCGCGCCTATTTTGAGACTTTTATCTCCGTAAAGCTTACCGTCAAATCCCCTGCAAACAAAGGTCTTTTCAAGAACGCTCGCCTTATAAAACGCCTCCAAAAAAAGCATAGCGACTAAATTTGCGTAAATTTTATAGGTAAAAAGCGAGGCTTTAGGCTCAAATCCTCGAACTTTTAGAGTCTTTTTTAGCCTTATAAATATCGTTTTAAGATCGGCCGTAAATTTGGCGCTAAAATAAAAAATCGCCGTTAGCTTGTCGCCCAAATTTAGCGATGAAACCGCAAGCGCGATACTAAAATAATCGCTTCCGTAAAAAGCCAGCCGTCCAAAAAGTATGATCAAATTTGACCTTACAAATATCAGCTTTGCAAGCGCGTACTCTCCGTAAAGAACGAGGCTTAAGACGACTAAGATTATAAAAATATTTAGTTTTAAAACGGATTTTAAAATTTCAAAAAGATTTTTAAAATTTAAAATCGCCAAAAAAAACACTGGCGCGATAAAAACGGCGTCCGTAGCGCTTGAAAGCGAGACTTTGAAACTAAAAAAAGTAAAGCAAACGAGTAAAACGGATAGGTTCATTTGCCTCTTTTTACCAGATAAATTCCGCCGAAAAACAGCCCGATTCCGGCAAACGCAAGGATAAATTTAAGCGCGTAAGCCCCAAAATCCTCCTCGCTTTCGTCAAATTTGGCCTTTGATACATCGTTTGACGCGTTGCTTTCGGCATTTTTTAGCTCGTCTTTTTTTGCGGTAAATTTGATCCTTTTTTCGTGCGCTAGTCCGCCGTCGATCAGGATTTCAAATTCATCTGCGGGGATTTTAGCTCTGGCAAAGCCGTTTTCATCAGTTTGCGTGCCTCCTATCTGGGTGCCGCCTTTTATAAAAAATACTGGGCAGTTTTTACAAGGAGAATTTCCGTAAAAATAGCTTTTTATCTCGATAAATTCGCCATCTTGCTTTGCAAAGCCTTTTAGAGAGTGTGCGTTTAGGATGCTTGCAAAAAGCACGATCAAAAATATTTTTAGCAAATCAAAAGATCCTTTTTAACCCTAAAAATAAAAGAAAGCGCAAAAAGCGAGATGATCCCTTCAAGCGCCATGAGGGCTAAATTTGAAGTAAAAACAAGTGCAGCCACGGGCGCAAACTCTTTGCCATTTAAAACAAGCGTCAAGGAGAGTAAAACCGAAGAGCAAAGTATAGGCAAAAACCCGATCAAAAACCAAAAAAACGATCTATATCGCTTAAAAGAAAGCTTTAAAAGATATGGGCTAAGAAGCGCTGGAGAAGCGATAATGAGCAAATTTACGCCAAGCGCGCTAAGTCCGCCGTAACCAAAAAGCAAGGCCTGAAAAAACAGCGCGATAAAAATAGCCAAAACAGCATTTGCGCCCAAAAACGCCCCCGCAAGGCCGCTTAGCACGAGATGTATCGAGGTAACGCCGATGGGCAAGTGGATAAAGGACGCCATAAAAAACATCGCGCTGACGGCCGCTACTTTTGGTATCTCGCTCGTTTTTAGCTTGTAAATCAAGCTTGAGACCAAAACTACGCAAACGGCCGAGCAAGGCACTATGATTTCGGGTTTTAAAACGCCTTCGCTAATGTGCATTTATTTATACTCTTTAGTTTGCACCCAGATGACGGCTCCAAGCTCCACCGGATACTCTTTGCCCTCGTGTTTGATCTTTTGATCGTCGTCTATCAGCGCGGCAAATCCCCACCAGCCCTCAAGCGGCATCGCAAAGCTAAATTCGCCCTGCTCGTTAGTGTTTACTACCTGTGTTACGTGCGCATCGGACGGAGCTTTTAGCCCTTTGGTATTATAGTACTCTACCTCGACGGTTACGTTTTTAGCGGGTTTTCCTTTATAATAAACCACGCCTGAAAACAAATTTCCTTTATAAAGCCCGTACGGACGCGTTAGCGGTACTATCTCGGCTTTTAGTCCGGCCGGCTTATCCCAGCCCTCTCCGTAGCCGTAGGCATCGACGACGGTTTTTGTTATATGCCTTATAAATTTATCCTCCGCAGGCTCGAAGTAAGGCTTTGGATCCATATAAAACTGATAAATACCGGGCTCTTTTACGTCGTAGCTAGCCGTAAAATAGCTAAATTTATCCTCTTTTAGCTCTTTTAGACCTTTTATCGCCTCTTTTTTACCGTTTACGAAAACGCCCGCCTCGTTTGGAAGGACTAGATTCATCATATCGCCCTCAAAAGGATGGCTAAATTTGTAAGTGATCTGCAAATTTGCCTCTTTCTCGTCGTCCACGGTCGAATTTGACGGTACGACCATACCAAAATGCGCATAAGCGCTAACGCCCAAAAGCATAAGCGCCAAAGGCTTGATTTTCATTTTTGCTCCTTTTGAAGGTATTTGTTAAACAAAATTGTACCCCCGCAAAGCTTATTATTTATTAAATTTTTGAGATAAATCATATTTAAAGTATAAGAAAAATATTTTGGTATTATTTATAACTGCACAAAATAATAAACAGGGTTTTTAAATTTATTCGGCAAAATTTAGTGCCGATATAAATGCTGGTAGGTTTCGATTAAAACCGCGCTCTTGTAGGCAAAACGTAGCAAAGTAGCATTTAGATATGATAACGTCGCGGCCAAAATCCACTTAGTTTATCTCGAGCCAAAATAATTAATAACAATCTA
>NZ_CALINL010000183.1 GCF_938045225.1 uncultured Campylobacter sp. | reverse complement strand
AATTTAAACAAATGCCGTTAAATTTGAGAAAAAGCGCGCCGAGCTAAAGCGAGGCTAAATTTAGCCTCTTATTTCTAAATTTAACCTTATCTAAGCTGCTCTAAGCGCTCTTTTTTTGTACCGATCTGAGTGATCTGGATGCCGAAGTTGCCGTCCACGATGACGACCTCGCCTAGAGCTACGACCTTGTCGCTGATCAAGATCTCAAGCGGATCGTTTGCTAGCTGATTTAGCTCGATGACCGAGCCTATGTCCATCGTGAGCACGTCTTTTAGCAACATTCTTTTTGAGCCGATGCGCACGTGAAGCGGCAGGCGTACATCCATGATGAGCCCAATATTTCGCATTTCCTCGATGCTTAGATCGCCTTTTGAAGCAGTTGCTTGCTGGGCGGGTTCTTTGTGATCTTTATTTAAAAATTTAACCAATACAAAGTCAAGCACGACGGCGATTTGCTCGCTGACATCTCCGATTTTAACGGAATAGACGTATATTTTTTCAAACGCGTTCAAATCAAAATTTGCGCTCTCGTCGAGGAAATTTACTTTCGCGACCTCGAAATTGAGCTTCGGCATGCCCTTTTGCGCGCCAAGGCTCGTAGAAAACGCGCCCATAATATTTGAAAACACCTCTTTTGCGGCGTCTAGCTCGTCCTCGCTTAGATTTTCGTTGCGCGAGATCTCTTCTTCTCCTAGCATCCACTCGCCGATCGCGCTCATTAGTACCGGCGTGGCCACTAGCAGCATCTTTGCCGTAGCATCTCCGCCAACGGCTATATTTGCAACGGCTAGAGGCGGTTTTATGCCTTCTTGCTTGGGTGCGTCGTATTCGTTTCTCTCGCCTATTTCAGGCGTCCTACCCGTTAGCCCTTCAATTGTAGCCTTTACCTCGTTTACGAAAATTTTAAAAAAATCATTCATTGTTTTCATCCTCGCCTAATATATCATCATCATCGTAGTATTCGTCCTCATGCTCAGTGCTCATTAGTTTTGACCTGCGTTCTTCCTCATACTGCTCGAGGATGTTTTTGATCTCGTCTTTGTCGCTTCTGATTAGCTCTTCTATACGGATAGATTTTCTAAATCTAT
>NZ_CALINL010000182.1 GCF_938045225.1 uncultured Campylobacter sp. | reverse complement strand
AAACAGGTGCGGTAAATTTCTAATCGTAGCTAAAGAAAAAGGCGGCGAATCGCTAAAAACAACCGCTACTACGGATTCAGAAGCAAGCTTAAGTTTAAAAGTCGGCAAAAAGCCGTATTTTTATTCAAAGCTTCAAGCGTTATCGTTTCAAAAAATAACCACATCAAACTAAGCGCTACAAACCAAATCAAAGGCGTTGTGAGCGAGATAAAAGATGGCGCTGTAAATGCTGAGGTTATCATTGACGCAAATGGCAGCAAAATTTCAGCTGTTATCACAAAAGAGTCAGTAAATGGCATGGCTTTAAAAGTTGGCGACGACGTAACTGCGATCATCAAAGCAACTCAAATCATAGTTGGTGTTAAATAATTTCTCGGGGCAAATTTGCTCCTATCTCCATTTTTTATATTTTTATCGCGATTATAGCAACTTTTATTTAATCAAAAAAATGCCCTTTAAAACGAACTTTAAACTAATATTTTTTATTAAGCTATAAAAGAAAATCCTCCCAAAAATCTAAAAAATTAATCTATAAAAAATTAATTCATATTCATTTCTGGCAAATTCTTCAACAACAGTCGATTTACCTACACGTCTAGGCCCCTCTATTAACAATGCTGTTTTTCCATTTGAAGTTTCCTTCCACTGTAGTAAACTGCCGTATATTTTTCTCTTAAACATTGTGTTATACTCCCATCCGTCCAAAATCGTCAATTTTATTATCTTCCAATTCTGCAAAATCGTCAATTTTATTATCTTTAGATTCCGCAAAATCGTCAACTTAGATTTACTCAGATTCGTTAATTCTATTATATCGCAAAAAATACAGCCACCATCACAAGCTCACAAGTAATCGGTGGCAACTCTATCATACAGACTTATAAATGTATTGCTTCGGTTTAGGCTCTTCTTCAAATAAAGGTATGGGCAATTTCTTAAACCACTATATATTCAATTAGACGAACTGAAAATTTTTCAGCTCATCATTGTATTTGCTAAATTGGCTCATTAATTTACTTTCTGTGAAATTGTTCTATCT
>NZ_CALINL010000181.1 GCF_938045225.1 uncultured Campylobacter sp. | reverse complement strand
CCTTGTGCATTTTGTCCAAGAAAGATATTTAAACCAGGATGAAAATGAATATCTGCTTCTTCATAATTACGAAAATGTTGAATTTGTAAGTTTTTTAACCACATATTTAAATACCTGGGAAGCGGATAGGAGCTTTTTTATTAGATTTATTGGCTTTTTGATTTGCTGTTGCTGGTTTACTTTTTTTGATACTTTTGTTCATTTCTTTTACAAGAGCGCCGACTCGTCTTTTTTCTAAAAGCTCTTTTTCTAAATTTTCATCATTTTGGAATTTTAAATTTTCAATATCGATTTCTAAATTTTCTTTTAGTTTTTCCAAATTTTATCCTTTTTACAAAATTTCATCGTAAATTCAATCTCAGTCAGTATCATTGATACTGAATTTTATGAATTCACAAATTTAAACTTGCTATTACTTTTAAATTCATGCAATATGTTTTAAAAAATACATACAAAAGCAAAAACCATAAAATATAATGGGATAGATAGTAAATTGTTGGAATAAAAAGTAGGAAAGTATGGAATAAATAGCATAAAAGAATAAGAAATAAAAGTTACAAAGTAATCCTGATTCACTCCTGGCTCCCTGCATCTCACCCCACCTAAATTCAAGTTCCCATATTTTACCCTTGCCTGTCTTAAACTGCATTTAAGCTACAATCACTCTTTATTTTTAAAATATTATTGATTGTTAGGTATTTTTAATGCCTTATTAAGACTCATTGTGATTAAATTTAGGCCTAGATTTCAGGGTAGTTAGGAAAGTAGAGTTTGCGAAGGATATCTTTTTTGTTTTTTATTGTTTACTTATTTGGTGTGCCCTTATCCGCCAAATCCGTATCCTTCTCCTCCCTCTCTAAATCCCTAGAATCCACAAACCCCTCCATCCTATCTTCCAAGCTTCAAACCCTGCTAGCAAACGAAGAGATAAACGCGGCTAAATCAAGCCTATATCCCAGGCTAAGCCTAAGCGCAAATAGCGAATACTAAGAAATACGCACACTCAATAAAACTTAAGTAAATTTTAGCGGCGATTTCACTCTATTGTTTGTAAAGCGTCTTGTTGATTTTAGCAAAGCACGATATAGTCTTTACAGTTATTGCATGCAAACTCTGTTTCACCATACTCTCTAATTTTAAAAATATCGGTAAAATCATGGCGTTTGTGCTATACAAAAATTTTAACTTTTCTTGATCCTAAATGAAATTTTAATCGTAAATTGATGATATTAAAGTAGAAATTCAGCCCCGCTACCGAGGCTAAATTTAATCAAATTTCATAGTTATTTTGTGACGAACGCATTTTCTAGCACGTCTTCGATGACGTCCACGGGGATGATTTGCATGTCTTTTTTGACGTCTTGCGGGATATCCCCCAGATCTCGTTCATAGTTTTTGCGCGGTATCAGAGCGGTTTTGATACCGGCCTTATGCGCGGCTATGAGCTTTTCTTTTAGTCCGCCGATAGGTAGCACGCGGCCGCTGAGCGTGATCTCGCCCGTCATTGCCACGTCGCTTCGCACTTTGGTATCCGTTAGGATCGAGGCGATCGCCGTCACCATCGTGATACCGGCACTCGGCCCGTCCTTTGGCGTGGCGCCCTCTGGCACGTGGATATGCAGATCGTAGCGGCGATATACTTCGCTAGGGCTCAGCTCTTTTTTCACACCGTCTTTGACGTCGTCAGGTAGGCTCGGGATGATTTTGGTCGGCACTTTTATCTTTTTAGCGTCGATCAATACCTTAACGAGGCTAAATGCTATATACGCACTCTCTTTCATCACGTCGCCCAAAGAGCCGGTGATCTGCAGACTGCCCTTGCCCTGTATGCGGATAGCTTCGATCTTTAGCACGTCGCCGCCCACGCTCGTCCACGCCAACCCGTTTACCTGGCCGATCTGCGGCTTTTTGTCGGCATGCTCGATCTCAAAGACCTTTTTTTCTAAAAACTCGTTCAAATTTTTACTCGTCACGGTTATCTTTTGCGCCTCGCCCTCGAGCAGCCTTTTTGCCGCCTTTCTAAAGATATCCGCCAGACGGCGACGCAGATTTCGCACCCCGCTTTCTCGCGTATAGTCTGAGATGATGAGGCTTAGTACGTCTTTGCCCAGAGTTACTTCGCTCGGCTTTAGGCCGTGTTTTTTGAGCTCTTGAGGGATTAGATATTTTTTAGCGATCTCAAATTTTTCCTGCGGCGTATATGAGCTAAGCTCGATAAACTCCATCCTATCGCGAAGCGCTGGCGGTATGGCGCTCACGTCGTTTGCCGTCGCGACGAAAACGACCTTACTCAGGTCGATATTAAAATTTAAATAATAATCCCTAAATTTGTTATTTTGCTCAGGGTCTAGGATCTCCAGCAGTACCGCCGTCGGATCGCCGCGAAAGCTCCTACCGACCTTATCGATCTCGTCTAGCACGATGACGGGGTTCATCTGTTTTGCTTCGATGAGCCCCTGCACGATGCGACCGGGCATCGCGCCTATGTAGGTGCGGCGGTGTCCGCGTAGCTCGTTTACGTCCTCAAGACCGCCCAGTGCCACGCGCACTAGCTCGCGCTTTAGCGCCCTTGCTATGGAGTTTGCCAGGCTCGTTTTACCGACGCCCGGAGGCCCCGCAAAGCATAGTATCGCTCCGTTATTTACCTTGCCCGCGACGCCTCGCAGTTGCAAAAGCTCGCGCAGAGCAAAATACTCCTCTATCCTATCTTTTGGTCTTTCAAGCCCGTAGTGATCGGCATTTAACTGCTTTGCGACCTCTTGTACGCTTAGTTTTTTGTTGGCCAGGTTTTCAAACGGCACCTCCACGACCCAGTCGAGGTAGCTTTGCGTCGTGTTGGCATCGGCGGAGTCTGGATGCATGCGCGATAATTTGTCGATTTGCTTTTTTATCTCCTTATACGCGTCCTCGCCCATAAATTTTTTCTTAGCTTCCAGCTTCTTACGGTACTCCTCGATCTCCTCTTCGCGGCTCGTATCGGAGCCGAGCTCTTGCTGGATCTGCTTTAGCTGCTCTTTTAGAAAATACTCCTTATTTACCTTATCGATCCTTGAATGGACTTTGTTTTTTATCTCGCGCTGAAGCTTGTTTGCCTCGATCTCCTCGATGACGTAGTCGATAAGTTTTAGTAGCTTTTGCTCCAAATTTTCCTCGATGAAAAACTCGTACGCCGTCTTTTTCTTTAGCCTTAGCGAGCTTAAAATCAAATCGCAAACGCGGCTAGGTTCGGCGCTCTCCTCTATCGTTTTTAAAAGATCCGGCGGAAAAAAGTGGCTAAGCGCGGCCAGATCTCGCACCTTTTCGCGAAGTACGGTTAGTAGCGCGTCGCTTTTGGTATTTTCGGGTCTTTTTTCGTGCAGTACGTCTACGACGGCTTGCAGCGGTTTTGAGGATACTTTTGAGACTATGCGACCCTTGCTCGTGCCTTGAAATAAAATTTTTACTCTGCCGTCCGGTAGCGGCACCCGCCTCATCACGGTGCCTATGACGCCGGCATCGTAGATGGAGTCAAATTCTCGTGCGCCTTCGTTTTGTGCTTTCGTCGGCACGACGAGGATTGGACTCTGCGACTCGAGAGCCAAATTTAGCGCCTCTATATTTTCATCATCACTCAAAAAAAGCGGCGTGATCATAAAAGGATATAAAAACAGCTCATCCTCGACGATAACTGCTAATTGTGATGGGAACATTTTTGATTCGTAAATTTGCAAATTCAGCTCCTATTCAAACATTTTTCTATACCAAGGAAGCTGCGGAAGCACGATGTTTGCGTCATTTAGCGGCGAGGCTTGCACCTTTTCTTTATAAATTTGCGCCGACTCGTCCCTGCCCGTGCGCTCGTAAAGATCGGCTATCTGCACGTCCAGGTTGTAAATCGCGAGCTTAAATTTAACCAGCATAGTTTCGATCAGCGGGCGATACTGCGTGTTTGGGTAGATGTAGAGAAATTTTTCTATCTCGGCAATACTGTCTTGCATTAGCTTTTGGTTTCGATTGGGTTGCGAGAACGAGTCAAAATTCGCTTTTATCTTTAGATACTGCGCAAATTAGCTCCTAGGGCCACCGTCGCCGTATCTTTTGAGGTATTCATCGAGGTAAAAATTCGCCATCAGATACTCTTCGTCGTTAGCGTGAGCTTGA
>NZ_CALINL010000180.1 GCF_938045225.1 uncultured Campylobacter sp. | reverse complement strand
CGAGTAGTCCGCTCGTTTGAACCTAAATTTTAAATCAAGGAGAAAAAATGAAGGGCAGTATAGGCGGATTTACGCTAGGCACGGTCATAGCCGTCGCGCTATCGTGGGGAGCTAATAAAAGCATATTGTGGGCGATAATTCACGGATTTTTAAGTTGGATATACGTAATTTATTATTTGCTGATGAAGTGAAATTTAATCAGCGGCGCGCCCTTTTGCTCGCTAAATTTTAAAAATTTGAAGGATAAAAAATGAACGAAAAAATAAAAATAGCGGTTTTGGGATATGGAAATTTAGGTCGCGGCGTAGAGCTTGCCGCGCGAAATAGCAAGGATTTAGAGCTTTCGGCTGTTTTTAGCCGCAGAAATCCAAGCGAAGTAAAAACATGCGGTGCGCCGGTGTTTAGCACGGATGAAATTTTATCGCACAAGGGCAAATTTGACGTTTTGGTGCTTTGCGGCGGTAGCGCGACGGATCTGCCGACGCAGACGCCAGAATTTGCGCAGAGCTTTAACGTCGTCGATAGCTTTGATACGCACGCAAAAATCCCCGAGCACTTCGCCGCGGTAGACGCCGCAGCCAAAGCGGGCGGAAATGTAGGCATCATCGCCGTTGGCTGGGATCCAGGGCTGTTTTCGCTAAATAGGCTATTTGGCGAGAGCGTACTTGAAAACGGCAGCAGTTATACTTTTTGGGGCAAAGGCGTGAGCCAAGGCCACTCGGACGCCATCCGCAGGATCGAGGGCGTCGTGGATGCACGCCAATACACCGTGCCGATAGAAAGTGCGCTAGAGCGAGTACGCGCTGGGGAAAATCCAAATTTAACCACAAGAGAAAAACACTTGCGTGATTGCTACGTCGTGGCAGAGGACGGCGCTGATAAGGCACGCATCGAGCATGAGATAAAAACGATGCCAAATTATTTTGCTGACTACGACACGAGCGTGCATTTCGTAAGTCTTGAAACGCTTAAAAAAGAGCATGGCGGCATCCCTCACGGAGGATTTGTTTTGCGAAGCGGAGCAACCGGCGAGCGCGGCGAAAATAAACACTTGATCGAGTTTTTGCTAAAGCTTGACTCAAATCCAGAATTTACCGCAAGCGTGCTCGTAGCCTACGCCCGCGCGGCGTATCGCTTAGCAAAAAGAGGCGAAATCGGCGCGTTTAGCGTATTTGACATCGCTCCAGCGCTTCTTTCGCCAAAGAGCGCAGATGAACTAAGGCGCGAAATTTTATAAATTTTAGTAGCGCTTCGGCGGAATTATGAATGAGGAAATTTGAGTGATAAAAATAGAAAATTTAAAGAAATTTTACGGAGCGACGCAGATCATAGACGGCGTCAGCCTAACCGTAGAAAAAGGCGAAATTTTCGCCATCGTAGGCCACAGCGGCGCAGGTAAATCTACCCTGCTTCGCTGCATAAACGGCCTAGAGGACTATCAAGGCGGCAGCCTAAAGGTATTTGACAAAGAAATCTCGGCGCTAAAAGATAAAGAGCTAAGAGAACTTAGGCGAGATGTGGGAATGATATTTCAGCACTTCGCGCTGATGGCGAGGAAAACGGCGTTTGAAAACGTCGCTACTCCGCTTAAATTTTGGGGTTATAAAAGCGATGAAACTGAAAAAAGAGTGAGAGAGCTTTTAAATTTAGTCGGTCTTGAAAGCAAGGCAAAAAGCTATCCAAGCGAGCTAAGCGGCGGGCAGAAACAGCGTGTGGCGATCGCCAGAGCGCTTGCTTTAAATCCTAAAATTTTACTAAGCGACGAGGCGACTTCGGCACTTGATCCAAACACGACAAATCAAATTTTAGAGCTACTTGAGAAGATAAATAAAGAGCTAGACATCAGCGTCGTCATCGTCACGCACGAGATGGAGGTGGTAAAATCGATCGCAAAACGCGCGATACTGCTAGAAGGTGGCAAGATCATAGGCTCTGGAAGCATCGAAGAGCTATTTTTAAAGCCAGATGAGAAGATGAAAGAGTTTTTGGGTGAAGTGGAAATTCTGCCAAACACTGGCACAAATATCAGGCTATTTTTCCCAAAAGAAGTGGCTCAAAACAGCGTGATCACGCACATGGCAAGAAGCCTAAACATCGACTTTAACATAGTCTGGGGTAAGCTTGAAAAGCTAAACGACAACGTCCTTGGCTCGCTTGTCATAAACATAGATGAAAAAGATAAAGAAAACGTACTTAACTACATCAAGCAAAGTGGCGTTTTGTGGGAGGTTGCTTGATGTTTGGTATTGATTTTTCTAAATTTCCTGATGTATTTTCTAGGATACTTTTGCCAGCTATCGGCGAGACGCTATATATGAGCATCGTCTCTACACTACTCGCCTTTTCTATTGGCCTTATACCAGCGGTTTTGCTCATCCTTTCAGACAAAAACGGCCTCAAGCCAAACAAACAGCTTTACTTTGTCCTTGATATCGTTATAAACGTGCTTAGAAGCTTTCCGTTTATCATTTTGATCATCGTGCTCTTTCCGGTAACAAAAATGATCGTAGGTACAAGCATCGGCACTACAGCTGCGATCGTTCCACTAACTATCGGAGCAGCTCCCTTTGTAGCAAGGCTCATTGAAAATGCTCTAAAAGAGGTTGATAAAGGCATCATCGAAGCTGCTCAAAGCTTTGGTAGCTCGAAATTTCAGATCATCTTTCGCGTGATGTTTGTCGAGGCGCTTCCTGGCATCATCTCGGCATTTACACTAACGCTTATCGTAAATATCGGCTTTTCGGCGATGGCTGGCGCAGTTGGCGGTGGCGGACTAGGATCAGTCGCTATAAACTACGGATATCAGAGATTTCGCCCAGATATCATGCTCTACACCGTGGTTATTCTCATCATTATGGTGCAAATTTTCCAAGTTTTAGGCAACTATCTCTATAAAATTTCAAAAAAATGATTTTAAAAACATTGCAAATGCCAATGCCACACATAAGATAAAAGCGATAAAAATTGCCATAAATTTTGGCTTAAAAAACCT
>NZ_CALINL010000179.1 GCF_938045225.1 uncultured Campylobacter sp. | reverse complement strand
CGAACGCGTCATCGTTGACGATAGCAAAAAGGCCAAATTTAGGCTCTGGCGGCTGTTTTGGCAGGCTAGAGAGCTTGGCAAATTTGACGCGGTGTTTAGCTTTAGAAGCTCGTTTGCGAGTAAAATTTTACTTTTCGGAGCGCGGGCGGGGCAAAAATTTATTTTCCAAAAGAGCAACGATAGCGCACATCAGATGCAAAAGTACCTAAAATTCGTCAAAGCGGCATTAAATTTAAAATTGGCGGACGACGAGCTGAAGCTTTATTTTGAGCCGCGTAAATTTGACGCGCCCGTGCTTGGGCTAAATCCGGGCGCTAGCTACGGAAGCGCCAAACGCTGGTATCCGGCCTACTTCGCGCAGGTGGCGCTGCATTTTAAAGATAAATTTAAGATTATGATTTTTGGCGGCGCGGGCGAGCGGGATATATGCGAGCAGATCGAGCAAATTTTACGCGAAAACGGCGCGGAGTGCGAAAATCTAGCGGGCAAAACGAGCGTGCGCGAGCTGTGCGAAAATATTGGCGGCATAGGGCAAAGCGGCGGGATATTCGTCACGAACGACAGCGGGCCGATGCATATCGCCGCAGCCTACAAGACGCCTACGATAGCGCTTTTTGGACCGACGAGATTTACGCAGACCTGTCCGTGGCGCAATGAAAACGCCCGTATCCTGCACCTAAATCTAGAGTGCATGCCATGTATGAAGCGCGTCTGTCCGCTAAAAACCCACGCCTGCATGAAAGATCTCTCGCCGCAAGCCGTCATAGAAACGATCGAGCGAGAATTTCTCGCCGAAGCGGCAAAAAACTAGAAATTTGAGTGTGCGGATTTTCTCAAACGGCCGCAAATCAGCAAAAACCACGCCGCGCATAATGTTTTGCAAACAGCACGCGATCAAATTTAACGCACGCAAAGCTAGAATTTGAGATAACGCAAGGCCGCTTAATCAAGGCAAATTTACTAAACCGATTTTTAGTGCGACTAAAATTTCGCCGCATTTTTAGCCGTCAAGAAAAGTGTGGGAAAAGTAAAATTTAAACGCCTTTAAAGCTAGCAAATTTAAGCGTTTTGTGTGCCGCACCTATCATATCGCGCGCCGTAAAAGCCACCGTCACGAAACAACCTCAACCGCGTAAACATCGTCAAATTTAACTCTCGTTTTTACCACAGTTAGGCTTTTATCCATCAAATTTACGTTTGAGACCAGCCCCTCTATACTCACGTAGCCCTGCCCGTCGTGGTAGGTTAGCTTTATCTCGTCGGCGGGCTTTAGTTTGCTTATTTTATTTAGGATCTCTTCTATCTTTGATTCGTCAAGATCCAGCTTTTCGCTCTTTTCTCGCTCCTGCGCTTTTAGGGCTTTTTCTAGGGTCGAGAGGGGATTAAACGAGCTAAATATTTTGGCTCTGTCTTTATTCACCGCTTTTGTGCCCTCCTATCTTTTTGTTTCTATCTCGGCCGGTGGCTTCGGGTAGCAAGTCAATGGCCCTTAGGATGGAGTTTTTGCCGTATTTTTCTTTTATCTTATTTAGGGTTTTTAGTACCGTTTTTTCTTTTGCGTTTTCTTCTTCAAAGAGGCTTCTTTCGGTTTTACTCTCCTTTACGACGTCGTTTGCCGATATGCCGATTTGCCTGATGAGACCTGCGTTTTTTATCTTTTTTAGATATAGCTCTTGTGCTGCATCCATGAGTACGCTGGCGATATTGCTCGGGGTTTTAAACCTTACCGTGGCTCTTTGCGCGGGTTCGTTTTTATCGGCGAATTTGATATTTATCGTGAGCCCGCTAGCCCGCACTTCCTCGTTTATCATCTTTAGAGCTAGCCTATCGGTCATCTCTTTTAGCACGATTAGAGCCTCTAGCCTCTCGTAGTCCCTAGGTAAAATTTCAGAGCTAAAGTATGATTTGGTTGAGGGTTTATAAGCCTTGATGCCCGCTATAGTGGTGGGCTCGATACCGTTTGCGTGATCTAGCGCGATATAGGCGTCGATGCCAAACACTCTCTCAAGCAGGCTAAAAGGAGCGTTTGCCATATCCTTCATACAAAATATCCCGTATCGCTCGAGCTTGGCCCTAGTTTGCTTACCTATGCGCCAAAAATCATTTAGCGGCTGATGCGTCCAGAGCTTTTCTTTATAGAGCGCTTCGTCTAAAAAGGCGATACTATCCTCGCTGTGTTTGGCTAGGATATCAAGGGCTATTTTAGCCAGATACAAATTCGTCCCCATGCCGCAGGTAGGCGTTACTCCCGTAGTTTTTAGGATGTCGTCCATTATCATCTTTGCCATGGCTCTGGCTTCTAGTTTGTAAAATTCTAGATACGAGGTGAGGTCGATAAAGGCCTCGTCGATGGAGTAGACGTAGATATCCTCTTTGGCTACGTATTTTAGGTAGATGCCGTAAATTTTAGCCGCGTAGTCTATGTAAAACTGCATCCTGGGCGGAGCGATTATATATTTGATATTTTTAGGGATCTCAAACAGTCTGCATCTGTTTTTTACGCCAAGAGCCTTTAGCGCGGGACTAACGGCCAAGCACACGCTGCCTTCGCCCCTGCTAGCGTCTGCGACGACTAAATTCGCCTCAAAGGGATCAAGCCCTCGCTCCACGCACTCGACCGAGGCGTAGAAGGATTTTAGATCGATGACGGCGTAGGCGGGAGTTTGTGTTTTCATGGGTGGTTAAATTTGCTTGTGCTCTAGGCGGCGTTAAAAAGCGACAAGGCTGGTTAAATTTGACTCCGCCGCCGCAAATGTTTTTAAATTTAGCCTAAAACGCATCGTCGATAGCTTGGCAGATGATATGCCCTATCATTATGTGCATCTCTTGGATGCGCGGCGTGTCGTTTGACGGCACGACCAAATTTAGCTCGCAAAGCTCGTTCATAGCGCCTCCCGTGCGGCCGCTTAGACCGATCGTTTTGATACCGATTTTTCGCGCTAGCTCGAGCGCTTTTACGACGTTGCCGCTGTTTCCGCTAGTAGAGATCGCGATGAGCAGATCGCCCTCGCGGCCCAGAGCCTCTAGCTGACGCGAGAAAACAAACTCATATCCGTAGTCGTTGCCGATCGCCGTGAGCGCCGAGGTATCGGTCGTTAGAGCTATGCCCGCTAGCGCGCCGCGCTCGGTTTTATAGCGACCCGTTAGCTCGGCTGCGATATGCTGCGCGTCTGCAGCGCTTCCGCCGTTTCCGCAAAGCAAAATTTTACCGCCAGTCTTTAGCGTCGCTACCGCCGTTTCGCAGGCTTTTTTGATATCCGCTTCCAGTGCAAAGGTCGCCTTGATAGTGGCTAGATGTCCCTCTAGCTCGCTTTTTATCATCTCTTCAGTCTTCATTTTTTATCCTTTTTATCGTCGCGCTCGTGCTTTTGCCCGCTACGAACTCCACTAGCCGCACGTCTTTTACGACGCTGCTGCCGACGACTTCTTTACCTTCGTAGTCCGCGCCCTTTACGAGCACGTCCGGACGCAGTTTTTCGATCAAATTTAGAGGAGTTAGCTCGTCAAATATCGTCACGTAATCAACCGCCCCAAGCGCCGCCAGCACGGTAGCGCGGTCGGTCTGCGAATTTACGGGGCGAGTGTCGCCCTTTAGCGCGCGCACCGAGGCGTCGGAGTTTAGCCCGACGACTAGTATATCGCCGAATTCCCGCGCTTTAGCCAGATAGCTCACATGTCCCGCGTGCAGGATATCAAAGCAGCCGTTTGTAAAAACTAGCCGTTTTTCGCCGCGATTTGCCAGCGTCGCGGCCAGTTCGTCCGCGCTTTTGATTTTCTCCTCAAAGCCGGCAGCGTTTTTACGGCGCACGAGTTCGTTTATCTCCTCAAAGCTAGCAGTGGCCGAGCCGACCTTAGCCACGACGACCGCAGCGGCTAAATTTGCCGTCTCGATCGCCTTTTTGATACCTTCGCCCGCACCCAGCATCACGCCCAGAGTCGCTAGCACCGTATCCCCCGCGCCCGTGACGTCAAAGACCTCTTTTGCCAGAGCCGGAAATTTAACCGCCTGTCCGTCCTCTAAAAGCGCTATGCCCTCCTCTGAGATCGTGATCAGCGAATGGGTCAAATTTAACTCGTTTTTTAGCAAATTTAGCGCCGTAAAAAGCTGCTCGTCGTTTTCTATTTTAAAGCCCACGGCCTCGCCCGCTTCTTTTTTATTGGGCGTTAGCAGCGTGGCGCCCTTGTATTTCGAGTAGTCCGCGCCTTTTGGATCGATTAGCACGGGCTTGCCGGCATCCGCGCATGCCTTTATCAGCTTTTGACACAGTGACGGTGTTAGCACGCCCTTACCGTAATCAGATAGCAGCGCGATGAAGACATGACCGTCCTCGATGAGGGGTCGCATGTAGCGGAAGAGGAGG
>NZ_CALINL010000178.1 GCF_938045225.1 uncultured Campylobacter sp. | reverse complement strand
AAGAGCATAAAATTTTAAGCTCGATGGATGAGAGGCTAAATGACGTTATCGAGTATGGTTGGTTTACATTTATAGCAAAGCCGATGTTTGCATTCTTAAATTTACTTTACGGCTATATCGGCAACTGGGGCTGGGCGATCGTCGTTCTGACGCTAGTTATCAGGATCGTGCTTTTCCCACTAACCTACAAAGGCATGCTATCGATGAACAAGCTAAAAGATCTAGCGCCGAAGGTAAAAGAGCTGCAAGCCAAATACAAAGGCGATCCGCAAAAGCTAAATATGCACATGATGGAGCTATATAAGAAAAACGGCGCGAACCCGATGGGCGGCTGCCTGCCGATACTTATGCAGATTCCGATTTTCTTTGCGATTTACCGAGTACTACTAAACGCGATCGAGCTAAAAGCTGCGCCGTGGATACTCTGGATACACGACCTTTCGGTGATGGATCCGTATTTTGTGTTGCCTATTTTGATGGGAGCGACTATGTTCCTTCAGCAAAAGCTCACGCCGACAACCTTTAGTGATCCTATGCAAGAAAAGATAATGAAATTTTTACCGCTTATCTTTACGTTTTTCTTTGTGACTTTCCCTGCGGGACTTACGCTTTACTGGTTCGTAAACAACGTCTGCTCGGTTGTTCAGCAAGTTTTCGTAAATAAACTCTTTGAAAAGCACAAGAAAGCCGAGGTAAAGGCCTAATGCGAATCGAAGCCGAAAATCTACAAGAGGCTTTTCAAAAGGCCGCACAGGAGCTAAACTGCTCAGTCACTGAGCTTGATATCAAAATTTTACAAAACCCGAGTGCGGGATTTTTGGGGTTTTTTAAAAAAACGGCGATCATCGAGGCAGTAAAAGAGGGTGCTCATAAAGAAGCAAAAAAAGCCCTTCAAGCCGCCCGCGAAAACGCCCATAAAGAAAACGGCGGCGAGAAAAAGAAGGAATTTAAGAAAAAAGAGAACTCTGGCGAAGAGCAAAATCATAAAAGCGAAAAGAAAAAAAATCATAAAAATCGCCACGAGCATCACAAAAACCATGCTGCAAAGCAAAACGAAACGAGCGCGGCAAACGAGCCTAAAGTCGAAGAAGCACAACTGCAAAAAGAGCCTCAAATAAAAGAAAAAGAACAGCACAAAAAAGAACAATCTAAAAAAGATAGCAGCAAAAACATCCTCGATCACTCGATCATCGATACCTTTAATAAAAACGACTTTTACGAAGGCGATGAAAAAACCGCAGCTGGCGAAAATTTAGGCTCGCAAGCTTCCGGCAGCGATGCAAATTTGACGCAAGCCGTACCAAATTTAGCTAAAAAAGAAAAACAAGACTCCCGAGCCGATCGAGCGCAGGCTCAAAAACAAAAAGAGCAAAAACCAAAAGCCGACATCGACAAAGTCCTGCCTGAGATAAAGCAGGGCGTAGAGAAGCTTTTTGGCGGAAATTTCTTTACTATAAACAAGATAGACGTGCGTAAATTTGACGACGAGGCCGTGATAGTCGAGCTTGACGGCGAGGATGCGGCGCTACTCATCGGCAAAGAGGGCTACCGCTACAAGGCGATTTCGTATTTGCTTTATAATTGGATCAGTTCTAAATACGGCCTTGCGGTGCGCCTTGAGATCGCGCAGTTTTTGCAAAATCAAGAAGCCGCGATCGATCAGTATCTAAAGGGGATAATCGAGCGCGTGGAGGAGACGGGCAAGGCTAAAACCAAGTCTTTAGACGGCGTTTTGGTCAAGATCGCCCTTGAAAAACTGCGCGAAAAATTCCCCGACAAATACGTAAGCGTAAAGTCAAATAGCGACGGGCAGTTCGTAGTCGTGAACGACTTTATCAAAAAATGAACGACACCATAGCCGCTGTCGCCACCGCGCACGGCGTAGGCTCGATCTCCATCATCAGGCTAAGCGGCGCGGACGCCCTCAGCCTGGCTCTAAAACTCACCAAAATCACCTCTCTTGTCCCGCGTTATGCGACTCTAACTAAAATTTACGCCGAAGGCGAGCTCATCGACGAGGCCTTGCTTATTTACTTTAAGGCTCCGCACAGCTTCACGGGCGAGGACGTGGTGGAGTTTCAGCTCCACGGCGGGCTAGTGGTGGCGAATTTGATCTTGGGCGAGCTCATCAAAAACGGCGCTAGACTCGCGCGCGCCGGGGAGTTTAGCAAACGAGCGCTCATAAACGGCAAGATGGATTTTAGCAAGATCGAGGCGATAAACTCGCTCATCAACGCAAAAAGCGAGGATAGCGTCAAAATCATCGCCCGCACGATGAGGGGCGATCTGGCTAAATTTGCAAATGAAATCCGCTCCGAGCTCGTAAAAACTCTGGCGTTTGTGGAGACTAGTATCGACTACGCCGACGACGATCTGCCTGCGGACTTGCTAGAGAACATCAGCCAAATGCTAAAACAAAACAGCACCAAACTAGATAAAATCGTAGCCATAAGTCAAAGTAGAAAAGGGTTGCTCGAGGGCTTTAAAATAGCGATAGTAGGCAAGCCAAACGTCGGCAAAAGCTCGATTTTAAACTCGCTCTTGTCCTACGAGCGCGCGATCATCAGCGACGAGGCGGGTACGACTAGAGACAGCATCGAAGAAGCCCTAAAAATCGGCACTCACCTCGTGCGCATCATCGACACGGCAGGCATCCGCAAAAACGCGGGCAAGATCGAGCAGATCGGCATTTCGTATTCGCTGCGGGCTATCGAGGAGGCCGACGTCATCCTGGCCGTTTTTGACGCGTCGCAGGAGGCTGATGAGCAGGATAACGAGATCCTAGAGCTTTTAAAAAACTCGCAAAAAAAGATTTTTTACGTTCTAAATAAATGCGACCTCGGCGTTAAATTTATAAGCCCCGAAAATCCGATAAAAATCTGCGCAAAACAAGGAACGGACGAGATAATAAGCAATCTAAAAACCTATCTCGACGCGCAGGAGACGAGCGAGATACTACTAAATTCCACTCGTCAAATTTCAAGCTGCGAGGCGGCGAGCGAGGCGATAAAAAGAGCGTTAAATTTGCTAGCGGGGTCCGAGCTTGAGCTTTTTGCTTATGAGCTAAACACGGCAATAGAGCAAATCTCGTCAATCACAAAGCCGTTTGAGAGAAGCGAAATTTTAGACGAAATGTTTAGCAACTTTTGTCTAGGCAAATGATCAAATTTTACTCTCTAAAAAGGAAAAATAATGAAAAAATTCATATCTATAGCCGCTCTAGCTGCGTTGCTGGGCGGTTGTATGCCTTCACAGGATCGTCTAACGGCTAATGTAGTATCGCCTGAACCGGACTGGATTAAATATCTAGAAAACGACGGCACCGTCGGCGATGTCGCATTTTTCTCAGAAAATTTGAGCGCAACTCACGCGCAAAAAAACGGCGATATCATCGGCATGGCGCTCATAAAAAAAGACGGTCAAAATTTGAAACTTGGCGATATGTACGCGCAAAACGGTATTTCATTTATAGTTTTGGAGCTTAACGATAAAGAAAAATTTGGCTATCAGTACATAAATATGCGCGATAAAAACGAGCTTGCGACTCTAAGAAATGCTAAAAAGGTCAAATTTTATCAGTTTGGCGGCGGTATATTAGAGAACGTAGTTTTTAGCGCGGACTCGGGCGCGGTGTGCGAGAGTTTTGCGGCGGGCAAGACGGTAAAAGCTCATGCGGTGACTAATTATTACGATAAAGAAAGCCCCGACAATAGCGAGTTTTTCGCGACTTTGATGGATATCGGAGTGAAAAAGGGCAAAAGCGCCGAGATCAAAAATCTAGACTTTAAATTTTTCGTTAGCGACGGCAAGCTAGCCAGCACTCAGACGCGGGCTCGATCTGCGGAATTTAGGAGCAAAGTCATAGACGCCGACGCTAAAAAACAGGAGCAAATCCTATCAAATATCGTTTGCGCCGCACCTAAAAACTGATCTTTTTTATCAAATTTAAACGTGAGCGCGACCCGGCTTCGTGGCGCTTGGCGGATCAAATTTTACGAATTTAGCTCAAATTTTACGAAAGTAGCAGTTTTTGAGGCGCCGATTTCGGTTTGCGAGGCGTTTCAAAAAGGCGGCAGCGTGAGCGTGAAGTCCGTATCTAGCTACTACGACGCGCAAAATTTAGAAAAACGGTATTTCACGGCCGTTATAACGCAGGCAAAAATTTCATCCAAAAGCGGCGCGCTACTTTTAAAATCTCAGATAAAAAATTTTACAAATTCTGGCGACTTGCGAGAAGTCGCCGAAAAAACGCATAAATTTGAGGAAAAAATCCAAAACGAGTTGCGCGGCTACGAGCTAAGGCTTAATCAAATTTGCGCTTTTGTCGCGAAAAAAAGAGAGCAAAAATGAAAAACAGGATG
>NZ_CALINL010000177.1 GCF_938045225.1 uncultured Campylobacter sp. | reverse complement strand
AAACGACGGCGTAAAAAACGTCGTTTTCGCAGATAGCGTCGTAGTATGTGGCGGTAAAATTTTAGGCAAAGCAAAGGACGAAAAAGAGGCGCTAAAAATGCTAAAAATGCAAAGCGGGAGCACCGCTAGGATCGTAACCGCGATGATATTTTTAGGCGAAAAATTCGAGCTTTTTAACGTCAGCTTTGCCGAGTATAAATTTGCTAAATTTGACGAAGCCGACCTGAAAAACTACCTATCGGGCGATCTTTGGCAAGGCAAAGCAGGAGCCATGACGATAGAAAATTTCAACAAAAAATACATCCTAAGCCAAAACGGCGAAACTAGCACCGCAATGGGGCTAAACGTGAAAATTTTAAAGGCCTTTTTATGAGAATTTTAGCTTCGATTTTGTTTATTATCTTTGTTTCGCTGAGCGCGGCGTTTGTTTATCTTTATTCGCAAGTCACCTTTGACGCGTCAAACATCATCGATTTTAAGCCAAAGCTCACGACTCAAATTTACGATAGAAACGGCGAGCTCATCGCAAATATCTTTGACGAAAACAGGATTTACGTCAAGTACGAGGATATCCCGCCGCGCGTCATCGAGGCGCTGGTAGCCATCGAGGATACGAGCTTTTTTGAGCACGGCGGCGTAAATCCCGAGGCCATCACGCGAGCTATCGTTAAGGATATAAAGGCGGGCAAACTAGTCGAGGGCGCGAGCACGCTCACGCAGCAGCTCGTTAAAAACATGGTGCTAACCAGAGAAAAAAAGCTAACGCGCAAGGTCAAAGAGATGATCATCTCGATGAAGCTAGAAAACGAGCTAACCAAAGAGCAAATTTTAGAGCGCTATCTAAATCACGTCTATCTAGGACACGGCTATCACGGCATAAAAACCGCGGCGAAGGGATACTTTAGAAAGGAGCTTAACGAGCTCACGCTAAAAGAGATCGCTATCCTAGTGGGCTTACCAAAAGCGCCTAGCACCTACGATCCGACCCGCCACCTAGATCTATCGCTTAGCCGCGCAAACAACGTCATAGCAAGGATGAACGCGTTAGGCTGGATCAGCGACGCCGAGTACAAAGCCGCGCTAGTCGAGCAGCCAGTAGTTTTTGACGACACTCTCACGCAAAACAAAGCCCCGTATATCGTAGACGAGGTGCTAAAAGAGGCCTCAAAGCGCTTTGAGGACATAAAAACCGGCGGCTACGTCATCGAAACCAGCGTTGATTTAAAGGTGCAAGATATGGCGTCCGAGGCGCTAAAATACGGCTACAACGAGATACTAAAACGCAACAAAGACGCAAACGCCAGTATCCTAAACGGCGCTATCGTCGTTACGCTACCTAAAACGGGCGAGATCCTCGCGCTAGTAGGCGGCGTAGACTACTCCAAAAGCAGCTACAACCGCGCTACGCAGAGCACCCGCCAGCCAGGCTCCAGCTTTAAGCCCTTTATCTACCAGATCGCCCTAGACATGGGCTACTCGCCGATGAGCAAGGCTGCCGACATATCAAGGGTCTTTAACGAAGGCAGCCAGTACGAGTGGCGCCCGAAAAACTACAGCGGCGGCTTCCAGGGCTATATCACGCTGCGAGAGGCCCTGCGTCAGTCGCGTAACCTCGCCACGATAAATTTACTCGACGAGATCGGGCTTGATACGGCTTATAAAAAGCTAACCGAGATGGGCTTTAAAAACATACCTAAAAACCTATCCATCGCACTTGGCAGCTTTGGTATCTCGCCGTTAGAGTTTGCTAAATTTTACTCGATGTTTCCAAACGGCGGCGAGATCGTAGAGCCAAGCCTCATAAAACGCATTATAAATTATCAAAATTTAGAAGCGGTTTTCGAGCCTGCGCGGATATTTGTTACGGAACCCGAGCAGGCATATCTGATGACTGATATGATGAGGACGGTAGTAGAGCGCGGCACGGGACAAAGCGCCAGGCTAAACGGCGTGCAGGTAGCAGGCAAAACGGGCACGACGAATAATAACGTCGATGCGTGGTTTTGCGGATTTACGCCTGAGGTCGAGGTGGTCGTATGGTACGGCAACGACGATAACACGCCAATGAGAAAGGTCGAGGGCGGCGGACGTACGGCGGCTCCGGTGTTTAAGAAATTTATGGAAAGCTATATGAAGGAGTACCCGCTAAAACAAAAAACCTTCATCGAGCCGGAGGGCGTCTTTCACACCGCGTACGAGGGCCTGATCGAGGTCTATACGAAGATCTCGCCGGTACCGAAACAAGACGCGCAAGATACCCTAATCAAACAAGACGACGAGGGGTTGATTTTTTAAATTTGACCCAAAAGACCGGCTAAATTTGAGCGTTTTACTGCTTAAATTTAGCCGCCGCTTCGTCAAATTTAAACCTACTTGCTAATCCGCTTTTGCTTTTACTTCAAATTTACGCTCGGTTTTTACGGTCAAATTTGATCTTGCTTGTAGTTTAATCCAAATTTCAAAGCGGGCTTAAATTTGCTTGTTGGTTCTACTCTCGTCAAATTTAAGCTTGCCCGCAAATCCAAAATCAAAGACGCAATAAAATTTGAAGCCAAATTTAAACGGTCTAAATTTTACAAAACCTATCAAATTTATCATGCGCCGTAAATTTGACCGAGCCTCAAAAATAAGCCGTGTCCTTGCCGCTTAAATTTACCGCCGCGCCAAGAGCAAAAACCGCATCAAACGCCCCTCAAATTTAAAAAATTACGCCTCGTCTTTCGGGATATACGTACTTCGGTTAAACAGATAGCATGCCGCAAAAATAACAAGACAAGCCGATAATACGTTTGAGCCGCTCAAAAGCAAGCTCACCGTCTTTTCGTCATTTCTAGCGATCAGAGCCGCTACTATGAGCACAAGCGGATACAAGATCAAAGCAATACTAGCTAAATTTTCAACCGTAAAAATCGTCAAACAAAGACGCTGATTTTTTATAAAAAATTTGCTGTATTTTTTCGTAGGATAGCTTTTTAGGTAAATTTTCGTGAAAAAATACGGCAAAATCAGTATCGCAGCAAGAGAAACAAGCCCGTATAGAACATTGCCTAAAAAATATGCAAAATAAGAGACCATAAGCCCAAACCCGATAAATGCCATACTAGCGCGCCTGATAAGTCTATGCACGCCGTAACGGTTTTTTTGGTCCCAAGGTATTTGATCAAATTCCGCGTCCAGGTCGTTTAGCTCGCCGAGTCTTTCCTCTGCTGATTTCGCACTTTGAGCTAGACCGGACTCTCTGCGCAGATCTGCAGCTTCGGGTGCGGGCTCGTATGAGCTTATGTTCAAAGAGTAGCATACGGCAAAAACAAGCAAGCAAATCGGAGCCGCGACAAGGCCGTATAAAAACGCATAAACACCGTATCCGCCGCCGCCCCTTGCGAAAAATGACCCCAAAATAAGCAAAATCGGATATAAAATCAAAACTATACTTGCAAAATTTTCTATCCTAAAGGCCAGGAAGCTAGCACGCTGATCTCTCACGAAAAGATAGCTGTATCGCTTGGTTTGATCTCACTTTAAAACATAAAACATCCAGAAAATAGGCGTAACTATCATCACAGCGCCCCGAATATAGCTAAAAACTTCAGGCGACGATTCTATGTCGCTATTTACAAAAAAATGATTTCAAATACGGCGCCAACATCGCAAAAAGATAAAAAACGACAAACGTCGATGACCAGTACGTCATAATCGCCCGCCTGATAAACCTATGCCTATCATACCGCCTTTTTGCATCCTCAGAGATTGCGGCAAATTTCTCGTCCAGCTCTTTCATCTCGGCTTGAAATTTTGCGTTCACGGCCAGCTCCTTTTACAAGTGCTTATTTTAGAAATTATATCAAATTTGACGTAGTACGGCGCCAAAATTTGGGGATTAAATTTGATAGCAAAAACGTAGCTATGTTTTGAAAATTTTACGTTTTGCCGCCGCTTGACAAATTTAATCAAGCAACAACAAAGAAAAAGAACTTAAATTTGACTCGTTTGTCGTAAAAAGATATGCGAATAAAAATATAGCGCCACGTCCTGCACGAGCCAAGCCCTAGCGCAATGGTTAAAAGTGCGCCGCCTAGTTGCGGCGATCAAACCCAAATTTAACCTGAGCTTTCGGGCTAAATTTGAGCGAGTTTAAAAAGCAAAAGGATAAATTATTCCACGAGCTTCATCTGCTCGGCGCAGATGGCCTTCCACGAGCTTTGCAGATTTGAGCCGACGCACTCCTGCAGATACGGCTTTGCTTCGCTTTCGCGTTTTAGCTTGATGTAGATTTCCGAGATCTGAGCTAGCGCACGCAGTCTGTTTTCGGGATCTAGGCGCGTATCTACGAGCTCCTGCGCGGCTTGCAAAGCCTCGCCTAGTCTATCCAGCTTACTTAGCGAGCCGATGTACTCAAAGTCTATTTTCGGGCTAAAGGTGGCGATATGTAGGCGTTTTTGCAGATCGATCGCCTTTTTGGCGTAAACCGACGCGTTTAAAAAGTCGTTCGCGCCGTATGTCGCCTCGGCCATGCGGTCGTAGAGCTCGATGACCTTAAAGTCGTTTTTGCGTAGCGTCTCGACGGCCGTTATCGTCGCGGCGGCGTCGGTGAGTCTACCTAGCCCCATCAGAGCCTCAAATCTATAAAAAAGCACGGGCGAGACGTCGGCATACTCCTGCCTAGACGCGATAGCCAGCGCCTCGTCGGCTACGCGCAAGGCGTCGTTATATTTCTGCGTCTTTATCAACACGGAGGCTAGTTTGATGAGCCACTCCACGCGGTCGAGCATGTCTGGTGCAAGGATATTTTGCGAGGCGAGCTCGTGCGCGGCGGCGAAGCGAGAGAGGCGCATATAGCAGTCAAAGAGCTTAAATTTAGCCCCTATTTTCTCGCCTACGCCGTAGTTTTCGGTCAAATTTACAGCCGTAGCGCAGTCGTTTTGACGGATGGCTTCACTCGCTAAATTTAGCGCCGCCTGATCCAATACCGCACTAGCGTCCGTATCGTTTAGATCGCGCACGGCCTGGGTATAGCGCAGGACGGAGTCAAATTTACGCTCTTTTAGATAGAGCGCGACCTGCTCTTTTAGCGCCTTAGCGCCGACATCCGTTTTGCCGTATTTGTCGATGAGCGCGTCGTAGTGCTCGTGTAGCTTGGTCGCGTTGCTCTCGTCGTTTCTAGCGAAAAATAGCTTATCTAGCGCATTTTGCACGATAGCGGCATACTGCCCGTCCGCAAACTCGCTTTGATATCTTTTTAGGTAGTCGTAGGCCTTTTGCGTATCGGGAGTGCCCGCTAGAGCGATGCCTAGATTTTTTAGCACGGTTTCGTAGTCATCATCGTTTTTATTTAAGCGGGCGAGCAGGATTTCATATATCCTCGCAGCGATATCGTCCATATTTTTCTCGTGAAATACCCCTGCCAGCGTCGTTAGCTTGGACGCGTCGTTTAGCAGGTACTCTTGATTTCTGTTTAAAATTTTGAGCATAAAGTCCTTGGCGCGGTCAAATTTGGCCGTATCGATGCTGCCCTGCACGAGGCTCAGAGCCGCGCGGCTAGCGACGTCTAGCGTCTGCGCCGAGTATAGCACGTCCTCGTACATCTTTACCGCCTCGTCCTGCCTGCCAGTGACGTAGAGCCTGTCGGCAAACTCAAGAACGGCTAGCTTGGTAAAATTTGAGTTTGGATGCTCGTTCATGAGGATATCTAGCGTGTAGTTCGCGTCGCTAACGAGCTCCTGCCTGAGGTAGGCTTTGGTCACTAGATATAGCACCTCTGGGTAGTTTTCGTCCGACACGAACCGCCTCATCCACGCGCGCCCTTCGCTCGCGACGTCCGCCGCGCCGAGCCCCTCGAAGCTATTTTGCGAGTCTA
>NZ_CALINL010000176.1 GCF_938045225.1 uncultured Campylobacter sp. | reverse complement strand
GGCGCAAACACCACTACGGCGCACACTATCCGCCCCGCTCTTCAGATCATCAAAACCCGCCCTGATAGCCCGCTAGTTTCAAGCTCGTTTATAATGTGCTTTGACGAGGAGATACTGATCTACGCCGACTGCGCGATAAATCCAAACCCGGACGCCCAGCAATTCGCGCAAATCGCCCTAGCCTCGGCGGATACGGCGCGCGCGTTCGGACTAGAACCGCGAGTAGCGATGCTAAGCTACTCCAGCGGAGATAGCGGCAGCGGAGCGGATATAGACCTAGTTAGGAGTGCCGGCGAGATAGCGCGCGAGCTAAATCCCACCCTAAAAATCGAAGCTCCCGTGCAGTACGACGCGGCCGTAGATATAGCCGTAGCGCGCAAAAAGCTGCCAAACAGCGACGTAGCCGGTCGCGCGAACGTTTTTGTATTTCCAAATTTAAACGCGGGCAATATCGGCTATAAAATCGCGCAACGAAGCGCAAACTGCGTCGCCGTCGGACCGATATTGCAAGGTCTAAAAAAACCGGTAAACGACCTAAGTCGCGGATGCGGCGTGGGAGACGTCGTAAATACGGTCCTAATAAGCGCGATACAAGCCGCAAACGAAGGAGAAAAATAGTGAAAATTTTGGTTTTAAACTCAGGCAGCTCGTCGGTTAAATTTCAGCTTTTTGATATGAGCGACAACCGCGTCATCGCTAGCGGCCTAGTTGAAAAGATCGGCGAAGCAAGCTCCTACGCCAAGCTAAAAGACGTTAGCGCGAATAAAATTTACGAGGAGCGCGCTCCGCTAAAGGACCACCACGAGGGGCTTGAGGCGATGAGGCGGCTGTTTGCTAGCTCAAATATCCTGCATGATTTTAGCGAGCTAGACGGCATCGGACACCGCATCGTGCACGGAGGCGAGAGCTTTAGCGACTCGGCTCTAGTCACCCCTGACGTGATCGCCAAAATCGAGCAAAACTCCGTGCTGGCACCCCTTCACAACCCGGGCCACCTAGCGGGCATAAGAAATGCGATGCAAGAAACGGACAAAAACGGAAGCGGCAAAAAGGTGCCTCACGTCGTCGTTTTTGATACCGTGTTTCATCAAACTATCCCAGAGTACGCCTACCGCTACGCCCTGCCATTTGATCTTTGCAAAAGGCTGCATATTCGTAGATACGGCTTTCACGGCACCTCGCACCACTACGTGACCAAAAAAGCCGCCGAGTATCTAGGCGTGCCGTACGAGAAATTTAACGCTATCTCGCTACATCTTGGCAACGGAGCCTCCGCCTGCGCCGTGCAAGGGGGTAAAAGCGTCGATACCTCGATGGGCTTAAGCCCGCTAGAAGGCCTGATAATGGGCACTAGAAGCGGCGATATGGACCCTGCGGTGCTTACATATCTTTTAAATTTAGGCGAGCTCACGGCTGAGGGCATAGACGCGTTTTTAAACAAAAAAAGCGGCCTGCTAGGCATCTGCGGCTCAAACGACATGCGCGAAGTGGTCGTTAAGATGCAAGGCGGCGACGAGCGCGCGCATCTAGCCTTTGAGATGTTTTGTTACCGTATAAAAAAATATATCGGCGCGTATTACGCGGTTTTGGGCCGAGTGGATGCGGTCGTTTTTACCGGCGGTATCGGCGAAAACGCCCCGTATAGCCGCGAGAAAATCTGCAACGATCTCACGCACATGGGTATCAGGATCGATCACGAGTTAAATTTCGCCGCTAGCGGCGGTATACGCGATCTAAGCGCCCCCGACGCGGCGGTAAAAACTCTCGTCGTGCCTACTAACGAGGAGCTAGAAATCGCGCTAGAAACAAAGCGAGTGATAGAAAATCTCTAAATTTGACCGCTTAAATTTGAGCTTTTGTCGGCGCGTTTGCCGCAAAAACAGCTTTGATTTGGCGCTTAAAGCAAATTTGACGAGTCGCTTCTAGGACTCGGTCAAATTTGATCTTAAATTTACGATTAAAAAGGGTAGCAAATTTCAAATTTACGCCGTGCCAAATTTGACTCCAAATCTCTCAAAATTTAAAAATCCTCGCTCAAATTTACTCGCTCGATTTACTTTATTTTAAGCTGCGCTCGGTCAAAATTTACGTAAAATTTAATCAAAAGCGAGCAAATGACCCTTTCGCAAGCATTTATATTAACCAAAAACAAACAAAAAGAGTGCCGAGCTAGAGTCGCGGTATCTCCGACAAGCGTTATTTTGGGCGTCGGCGTCATAGCGCTCTTTTTTATCTTCGGAAATAGATTTGATAGCGATCAGCTCTCGTCATTTGGCTTTATGATGGCGTTTTTGCTTGTTATTTCTCGTTATCTTTTTAAAATACTTAATCACATCGAAAAAGTAGAAAAAGCAAAAGAGGAATACAACGAATTTTACAAAGAAGTTTTCGTCCGCGCACTTATCGGCGAGATAGACGAAAGCTTTACGTATAGCGCCTACTGAGGCATTTCGCAGAGCGAATTTGACGCGGCCGGGATTTATAGGCCCAGCACGTTTTATAGCGAAGATAGCGTGCGCGGCGTATATAAAGGCGTCAAATTTAACTTGTGCGAGATTATTAGCCATGAGCGCGAATACCCTCGGATAAACAACAAATACGTCGCCATATTTATCCTATTAAAATACGCGTTTGATAAGTATTCGGACTTTAAAGGCAGCGTGCTAAAGTGCGAGTTTAACAAGAAATTTAACGGCAAAACGGTCGCCGTGAGTAAGGATTTTAATACCAAATTTCTAGGCGAAAAAGAGCTGCTCGACGACGTCAAATTTAACGAAAATTTTAGAGTTTTTACGACGGATAAGGTGGAGGCGAGGTATCTGCTCACGCCTGCGTTTATGGGCAAGCTAAATATACTAAAAGCCTACAAAAACACGCTAAAATCGCCTAGCGTGGCCTTTATGGATAACAAATTTTACCTATTTTGCTTTAGTAGGAGAAATTTTTTCGAGGGACGGATTTTTGATAAACTAAACATCGCCGAAGCTCGCCGCGAGCAAAGATACGTGAGGCAAATGCTTAGCGTCATCGACGAGCTAAATTTGAGTTTAGATATTTATCGGTAAATTTGCCTCAAATTTGCGCGGACTGCCTTAAAAATACTGCAAATTTGACGCCGTCCGCGATAATTTTAAGCTACTTTAAATTTACCGCCGAAACGTCAAATTTAACGGCGACCTGGCTAAGCCGGGGCCGCCGCGTTAAATTTAGCCGATTTTACGGATATTTGCAGGTAGTGCTTGTCTAGCACATGTGCCCACTAGCCAGTCGTTTAGGCTAAATTTACCCTTTCGCTTCGGATCTAGCAGGCCTAGTTTGTTGTGATTCACCCCTTTTTCCGCGCTTTCTAGCCAAAAGGCCGGTTTGCCGTCGATAAAATGCACTCTAGCGCCAAACTCGTCGTGTCCAAAACCGTGCTCGAGGCTGATGACGCCGCTAGCAACGCCGTTTGTTACGAAGGCCTCGCCAGTTTGCGAGCCGTAGGGCGTCGTGATCTTGTCTCCCGTCTTGATACCCTGCTCGCTCGCGATATCCTCGGCAATTCTTACGAAATTTTTCGGATGTATGGCGCGTAGCTTTGGACTCACTATCGTGTAGTAGTGCTGGATATTTGATTTTCTCGAGCTTACGAGGTATTTCCACTCCGATTTTTGGAAAAACTTTTCTAGCGGAGTGCCGTCGCTAGCCACCGCAAGAGCTAGAGTCGGAGTGCCCGGCATGTACTCGCCCGTGACAGAGTGCCTGTGTCCGCCAAGGGGCTCGTAGTAGATCGCAGCAGGCGTGGCAGCGGGTACTTTTACCGTGGTTTTGTCACCCTTA
>NZ_CALINL010000175.1 GCF_938045225.1 uncultured Campylobacter sp. | reverse complement strand
GCAAAATTTACGCTCAAAATATTAAGAATACGGACTCGGACGCATATTTGAGGAGATAAAAAGTTATGCTAAAAATGCGGTGGAAATTTCGCTAAAAGAAAATGCCGATCGGCAAATACCGATAGGGGCGTCGAAATTCGGCGGATCGCCCGATCTACCGCGAAGCGAGCCGTGGCCAGTAAATGAGCAAACCGGCGAGCCGCTTCATTTTATATCGCAGATAAATTTTAGCGAAGTTTCGGAGTTTGATACCCAGAGCGAGTTGCCGAGTCGCGGCATACTCTATCTCTTTTATGATTGCACTAGGATGCCGTGGGGATACGATCCAAAAGACGGCGCTTTTAAAAGGGTGATTTATGTGGAGGAAACGATCGAGCTAGAGCGTAAGGTCGCGCCGTTTGAAAGCGACGAGTCGTTTACGGCGACTTCGTTAAATTTCGCAAATGCGACCGAGTTGCCGGACTTGGAGAGCGATTTGGTCGGCGACATCGAGATGAGCGATGACGAAATCGAAGCGTATTGGCAGATGGAGGATGATTTTTGCGAGCAGCGCAGTGAAAATAAAATTTTAGGACATTCGGACAATATCCAAGGCGGTATGGAGCTAGAGTGCGAGCTTGTGACAAACGGCTTTTATTGCGGCGACGACGAGGATTATAGCGAGCCGGAGTTTGAAAAATTTCGGCAAAATATCGGCGAGTGGACGCTGCTACTACAAATCGCCAGTAACGACGAAAACGAGATGATGTGGTGCGATTACGGTAAAATTTATCTGTGGATCAGAAAAAGCGATCTACGCGAGAAGAAGTTTGATAAAAGCTGGTTGGTGCTGCAGTGCGATTAAATTTGCGGCCATGACGGGTTTGCGGGCTTAAATTTGAGCAATGTAAAAAATCGGCGCGGATAAAAACAGTATCAAATTTAGCTTGCGTTTGTCGAGTAAAACAGGGTTTGTAGCGGTTGTTAAATTTGGCTAACTTATGATTTGATTTAGCTGTAAATTTCAGCCCATATCCGAGCTAAATTTGAAAGTCTAATCCGCTTTTTGCAGTATCGCTGCAGCTATTGCAAAGCCGCCGTCGTGACTTATGGTGATTTGTGCGTTTTTTAGGTTAAAATTTTTAATGATTTTTTCTGAGAGTTTTACTTTGGGAGCGTTTTTGTCGTCTTTGTAAATTTGAGCGTCAAAGAATGAAAACTCGGCTGAGATCCCGCAGCCAAGAGCTTTGCTGATAGCCTCTTTAGCTGCGAAAAATCCAGCTATCGTAGCGTCCGTTTTTGCGATATTTATCTCTTCATCGTTTAAAAAATATCTCAAAAAATCCTCGCCTCGCCGCTCTTTAAGCCTTGAGATACGCGAGATAGCTACGATATCTATGCCGATCATTGCACCACAAAGTCGGTAAAGTAGA
Source organism: uncultured Campylobacter sp. (assembly GCF_938045225.1). Lineage (GTDB taxonomy): Bacteria > Campylobacterota > Campylobacteria > Campylobacterales > Campylobacteraceae > Campylobacter_A. Next base: position 8,685 of record NZ_CALINL010000175.1, on the reverse strand, counting down.
TATTTTTTATATGACCGTCGGCCAAAACCTCGTTTAGGCGGTCGACTATCTCGTCTTTTAGGCGGTTTTTACCCTTTTGGGTGCTTACCTCTTCATACGTTTTAGATGAGAGTGTAGAAACGACGATATCCCTTATTAGCGGCTTTTTCTTATCGATTTCAGGCGTTAGCGTCTCGGCGCTAAGCTCTAGATCTACTTTTGTTTTTAGGTATCTCGTGCGCCGTCCTCTGCTTAAATTTACTATAAACTGATCTAGCGGATAAACGGGTCCCATATTTACATAGTCGTTTGAGCGTTTGCCTGCGGTATTTTTGGGCACTGCGGCTTGGACTTGCTCGGTTTGAACCTGTGCCGTTTGCGCTTGCGCATTCTCTTCATTGCCGCCCATTAGTAGGAATGCCAAAAGTCCGCCGACTACTAAAAGAAGCAGTAAAATAATAATGATGATGATGAGAACCAGCCCGTTTCCCTTTTTGCCTTGATTGTCTAAAATTTCTTCAGCCATTCATTCTCCTTAAAATTTTAGCTATAATTATATCTTAAATTTTTGAAAAATGAGAAGGCAATGGTACATAAAACAAATGCCGCGAGGTTTCTAGACGGTAAACATATCCCCTATGAGCTAGTCGAATACGAAGTGGACGAAAGCGATCTGAGCGCCGTTCACGTAGCTGCCGTTTGCGGCGAGCAAATAGAAAAAATATATAAAACCATCGTCTGCGAATGCGAGCCTAAAGGCTACGTCGTAGCCTGCATACAGGGCGATTTGAGCTTAAATTTAAAAGCTCTGGCTAGGCTTAGCGGACACAAAAAATGCGAACTTTTAAACTTAAGAGAACTTGAAAAAGTGACGGGCTATATCAGGGGCGGCTGCTCGCCGATAGCGATGAAAAAGGCGTTTGAGACTTTTTTTGACGAGAGGATTTTAAAACAAGACTACGTCTACGTAAGCGCCGGGGTTCGCGGAAAACAGATCAAAATCGCACCTCAAAGCTTGATAGAAGCTATTAGCGCAAAGCTTGGAGACGTCGCCGTTTAGTAAAATTTAACCCAAAAATGCTAAAATACGCCGTCTTAAAATAAAATAAATTTATAAAGGTAAAATTTTGATAGATGAAATTTTTAGAGAGTACGATATACGCGGCATTTACGAGCGCGATCTAAACGAAACGAGTGTTAAGGCGATCGGGTTAAATTTAGGCCGAGAAATGCTACGCCGAGGCGCAAAAAACGTTAGCGTGGGGTATGATGCTAGGCTAAGCGCAAATGAGATTTTTGGCTGGCTGGTTAGCGGGCTAAATTTAGCCGGGATCAAGGTCTATGGTATCGGCTTACTGCCGACGCCGGTCGGGTATTTTAGCGTGTTTACGGACAAATTTGACGCAAACGTAATGATAACCGGTTCTCATAATCCAAAAGAGTACAACGGTTTTAAAATCACGATTTTTAAAGATAGCTATTTTGGTGAGGATTTGCAAAAGTTAAAAACCGCCGTACTAGCGGACATCGCGGCAAAAACGCAAATTCCAAACGATCTAGGAGTCGAAAAATTCGACATCGCGACGCCTTATAAAAATTTTCTTATAGAGCAGTTTGCGCATTTAAAAGCTTTACCGCTTAAAATCGTCATCGACTGCGCAAACGGCGCGGTTGGAGCGGTACTGCCCGAAATTTGCGAGGCGTTAAATTTGGACGCTCAAATTTTATACCCCGAGCCAGACGGAAACTTCCCAAACCATCACCCAGATCCAAGTGAAGAGAAAAACTTAATCGATCTAAAAGCTGCGCTAAAGGGCGAATTTGACATAGGATTTGGCTTTGACGGCGACGGCGACCGTATCGCGGTTCTCACTAAAAAACGCAACATAAAAGGCGACGAGCTAGCCTATCTATATAGCCTCGCGATGAAAAATCCGCGCGTACTGGGCGAGGTCAAATGCTCGCAAAATATGTACGACGAGATCGACGCACACGGCGGCAAAAGCTTCATGGGCAAGACCGGTCACAGCAACATCAAAAAGGCGATGAAAGAGCTAAATATCGATATGGCGGCCGAGGTGAGCGGGCATATTTTCTTTAAGGAACGGTATTTCGGCTTTGACGACGCGACGTACGCGATGTTTCGCGCGTTAGAGCTGGTCGCAAAGGGCTTTAACCTTGACGGCGAGCTAGATAAACTGCCAAAAGTCTTTAGCACCGACGAGATCAAGGTAAAAACGACCGACGCACAGAAATTTAAGCTTGTGGCAAAGCTAAAAGAGGTTTTGGTTGAAATTTACGAAAATGGCGACGCGCAAAATTTGCTAGCAGGCCTAGGTAAAATAGCCGAAATCATCGACATAGACGGAGTTAGAGTGAGATTTGAGGACGGTAGCTGGGCGCTAGTACGAGCCTCAAATACGACGCCTGTTATCGTTACGAGATTTGAGACCAAGGATCAAAATTTACTGGTGCGGCTTCAAGAAACATTTTTAAATTTGGTCGAAAATTTAAAGCAAAAGGCATAAAAATGACAAACGTGATACTTTGCGGAGGTTCGGGCACGAGGCTTTGGCCGTTATCGCGAACACTGATGCCAAAGCAATTCATTAGGCTTTTTAACGGAAAATCGCTCTTTGACCTTACGCTTAGACGCAACGTGCACGCGCAAAAAACGATCATCGTTTGCAACGAGGCGCACTACTTTTTAGCGCTTGACGAGTGCGGAAATAAAAAAATAGATAAATTTATCATCGAGCCATTTGGTAAAAACACCGCCGCGGCGATCACCTTTGCGGCGCTTTGCTGCGATGAGGACGAAATTTTGCTCGTCACTCCGAGCGATCATTTGATCGAGGATGAGACTGAATACAAAAAGGCTCTTTTAATCGCGCAAAGCTATGCAAATCAGGGCTTTTTGGTGACGTTTGGTATAAAACCTAACGAACCAAACACGGGCTACGGCTACATCAAGGCCGATAAAAACGGCGATGTAGATCGATTTATCGAAAAGCCAAATTTTGAAACCGCGACGAAATTTATAAAAGAGGGCGGGTATTATTTTAATAGCGGTATGTTTTGCTTTAAGGCGGGCGTCTTTTTAAGCGAGATGAAAAAGTACGCGCCAAGTATCGTAAAAGACGTGACAGCGGCGATAGAAGGCTCGGCAAATGAGCCTTGCCTGCTAAAAATAAGTCCAAATTTTATGGATAAGATCGAGGACATCAGTATCGACTACGCCCTAATGCAAAAAAGCCTAAACATAAAAATGGTGCCACTGGATGCTGGCTGGAGCGATATGGGTAGCTTTGACGAGCTGAGTAAAAAGATAAAAAACGAGGGCGAGTCGCTGCAAATCGGTGCGAGCGAAAATTTCATCCTAACCAAAAAACCGACCGCACTAGTAGACGTGCAAAATTTGCTCGTAGTAGATACCAAAGACGCGCTTTTGATCGCCAAAAAAGGCAGTTCGCAAAAGGTAAAAGAGGTTTATAAGCACTTTTCAAATTCATTGCCTGAAATTTGCGAAACGCACACGAGCGTATATCGTCCGTGGGGTAGCTATGAGGTGCTGGGTGAGGGCAGCGGCTACAAGATGAAAAAGATCGTGGTTAAGCCCGGCAAAAGGCTGAGTCTGCAAAAGCACTTTAAGCGAAACGAGCACTGGGTCGTCGTCGAGGGCGAGGCGCTAGTAACGATAGACGGCAACGAAGCACCACTAAAACAAAACGAGTCGATATATATAAAAAGCGGGCAGATTCACCGACTGGAAAATACGGCAAACTCCGATCTCATCGTCATAGAAGTGCAAACGGGCGAGTATCTGGGCGAGGACGATATAGTTCGTATCAGCGACGACTACGATAGAAAGTAGCGGCGGAGCGGATGAAAAAAGCTCTGGTTTGCGACTGGCTAGAAACCTATGCCGGAGCCGAGCGTTGCGTGCAGAGTTTTACGGATATTTGGGACGATTTTGAGGTTTTTAGCCTTGTTGATCACCTTAAATTCGATGATAGGCAAAAGATTTTAAAGGGCAAATTTGCTCGCACCGGTTTTATTCAAAATTTACCGTTTGCAAAGAGCAAATTTAGGAGCTATCTGCCGCTTTTTCCGCTAGCGATAGAGCAGTTTGATCTGAGTGAATTCGACGTCGTGCTGTCTAGTTCGCACGCCGTAGCAAAGGGCGCTCTGACGCACTCAAACCAGCTTCATATAAGTTATATCCACACTCCGATGCGCTATGCTTGGGATATGTATTTTGACTATTTACGCCAAAACGGACTAGAACGCGGGCTAAAATCGATGCTGGCTAGGTATATTTTACATAAAATTCGTCTGTGGGATATCGCCGTGGCAAATAGAGCCGACGTTTACGTCGCAAATTCAAATTTTATTGCGCGTCGCATACGTAAAATTTACGGCAAAGACGCCGCCGTGATCTATCCGCCTGTCGATACTGCAAATTTTAAATTAAACGAAAATAAAGAGGATTTTTACGTCACGGTTTCAAGGATGGTACCTTATAAAAAGATCGATTTAATCGTGCGCGCCTTTAACGAAAGCAGCAAAAAGCTAGTCGTAGTAGGTGACGGTGAGCAGATGAATGAAATCAGAAATATCGCCAAAAGTAATATTGAAATTTTAGGCTTCAGGGGTGCGCGCGAGACTGCGGAGCTGATGGGTAAGGCAAAAGCTTTCGTATTTGCTGCCGTAGAGGATTTTGGTATAGCGCCCGTGGAAGCTCAGGCCTGCGGTACGCCCGTCATCTGCCTAGGTAAGGGCGGTGCGAAAGAGAGCGTGATAGACGGCGTCACGGGCGTTTATTTTAGCGAGCAAAGCGAAGATAGCCTAAACGAAGCGGTTGTAAAATTTGAAAAAATAAGAGACAAATTTGATCCGCAAGCGATCAGGCAAAATGCGCTAAGATTTTCAAAAGAGCGCTTTGAGCGAGAGATAAAGGGGCTCGTGGAGAGTAGTTACGAGAGATTTTTAGAGGGCGTGCTATGAGTCTGCGCTCTAAAATTTTGCTAAAAGCCGTGATCGATTACGTCGTCGTTGTCGCTACTGCGCCGATTTGGCTTGCGGTCGTCGCCGTCATAGCCGCAGTCATAAAGATAAACGAGCCCAGCGAGAGCATCTTTTTCAAACAAAAGCGAATAGGGCGCTTCGGCAAGCCGTTTAGCTGCTACAAATTTAGATCTATGCATAAAAATTGGCGTAAAATTTTAGACGATTATCTCGAGCAAAATCCCGCAGAGATCGAGCATTTTGCAAAATTTCACAAATACGAATTTGACCCGCGCATAACAAAAGTCGGCGGGTTTATCAGACGTACTTCGCTTGACGAGTTGCCGCAGCTTTTTAACGTCCTTAGACTTGAAATGAGCCTGGTCGGACCGCGTCCGTATATGTTTTACGAAAAAAGACAAATCGGCAAAAACTTAGGCAAGATAACGAGGGTCAGGCCGGGGCTTACCGGACTTTGGCAGGTGAGCGGCAGGAATGAAATTTCCTTTGACGAGCGTGTGAAAATGGAGTGTGCATACGTCGATAATCTTTCGATTTTTAGGGATTTTTTGATACTTGTTCGTACGATTTTCGTGGTTTTAAAATAAATTTAATTCGCGATATTTTCGTACTTTTCTTAAAAATTTCGATACAAATTTTATTGCTTTTTAAATCGTATTTTATTTATTTTTTTCTCTATGAAATAAAAATTTACGAATCCAAACACGACCGAACCGACCGTTACAAATGCCAAATTTACATTACCCAGCAAAAGCTGGCTGAGCCAAATAAAAAGAAAATGGCTGATAAAAATCGCATATGAAAGCGAGCCCGCGATCTCGTTAAATTTGAGCTTAAATTTAAACTTCTCATGCGCTAGAACGATGGCCGCACCGATCAAGTATCCAAGCATCGTCTCTGTGCCAAAAGCGCTAAATTTGTGTGAGTAAAAAAGATAGCCCGCCAGCGCCGCTACCGCCGCGTAAAAAACGGCGAGCTTGCCAAGCTCTTTTTGATAGATCAAAAATCCCGTGTAAAACATAAAAAATACGCCGCAAACAAGCCTATATCCGTAGATATCAGCATTTATAAAGCCTAAATTTGCCGCTGCGTAAACGCCTAGTGAACCAAGGGCTAACGCGTAGCCCAGCCGTCTAAATTTGATCGCTAGCACGAGCAGGGCATATGCCTGAAGCTCGGCTCCTAGCGACCAAGCCGGAGGTATTAGGAAATTTAGCCCCACGGGCGCGTCTATGACGGAAACGTCGAGCCAAAAAAAGTAGTTTAGAGGCACTATAAGCGCATTTAGAAGCAAGTTTTTTGCATTAAAATGCGGTTGCAGATACGACGTCGCGCAAAAAAATAGTACCGTTAGCGTAAATGCAAAGAAAAATGCGGGATAAATGCGTAAAAATCTATCTTTTACGAAGTAGCTTATTTGAGCATTTTGCGGCGCGATTTTGATAAAAACCTTTGATGTGACGAGTCCTGCTAGGATATAAAAAATCACGACTGCAAAGACACCGATGTTTTTACCCGCTAGCCCGATGCCAACGTGCGAGAGCAGTACGAAATACGCTAAAATAAATCTAATATAACCAAACATTTTGTTCCTAATTTTTTGTTTTTTACGGCATTTTTACGGCTACGCCTAGCTGGATTTTACGGCGCAATTTTTTGCAAATTTCCGCCGCTTTCGTTTCTTGGGCTACGGCCGTTGCAAACTGCTAAAAAATGACGCCTTTTGCCGAGCTTTTTTACGCAAAGGCGATTGTTGCCTTTTTTAGCCGGCTAGCTAGTAAAATTTACCGCTTGTATCTGCATTTTTGCCGAGTATGCATAAAATTTAAACGCCGAGTCTGCGCTTTTGCGTTTTGATTTTACCGTAATTTGAGCGCTTTAGGCTTTCGTACCGGATTTAAATTTTGAAGCAATTTAAAGCCGCGACGAATTTAAAAATCTCCACTTTCGCCGAATTTAACGCCAACGCCTAAAATTTTAAAAACGAGGTCTAAAATTTCTAAATTTACCTCTAGCGCGTATTCGTCGATGACTTTAAAAACTTCTTGCCTTACGTCTAAGTTGCCATCTGCGTGAGTTTTTGCGTAGGTTTCGCTAGCGATTTTAGCTAGCGTAAAAGTATCTATATCTTTTTGCCTCATCGCTGTTTTTAACGTTCTTGAGAGCTTCCATTTTATATTTTCCATGTTTTTTCCTTTTGCGTTTTTGCGGAGCGGGTTTTGGCGGCAAAATTTTACATCCACTCCAAAACCTGTGTGATGTCGGCTGCGACGAAGCATTTTAGCCCCTGTGCATCAAGCGGCTTAGACGGCACGATCGCGTTTTTAAATTTCTGCGTTTTGGCCTCTTTTAGGCGCTGATCGAGGTTAAATATCTCACGAATCTCGCCGTTTAGGCTAAGCTCACCCATAAATACGCTCTCTTTGCTGATCGGACGATTTTTAAAGCTGGAGATGATCGCCGCAACTACGGCTAGATCGGCCGCCGTTTCGCCGATCTTGACTCCGCCGCTCACGTTTATAAAGACGTCGTAGTGACCCAGCGGGATCTCTAGCTTGCGCTCAAGCAGCGCTAGCAGCATATCTAGGCGGTTTTTATCAAAGCCCGTGGAGCTGCGCTTAGGATACGCGCTCTCGCACACGAGCGCCTGAATCTCGACGCTAAGCGCGCGCGAGCCCTCCATCGTGATAGTGATCGCCGAGCCGCTAGTTGCCTTGCCTCGCGTGAAAAATTTACCCGCGACGTCGTTGGCGCTGATTAGCCCGTTTTGGCTCATCTCAAAGATACCTACCTCGCTCGTCGAGCCGAATCGGTTTTTAAAACCTCGTAGCATACGCAGCTCACGGCTGGAGTCTCCCTCGAAATACAGCACCACGTCCACCATATGCTCCAGGATGCGCGGCCCCGCGATCGAGCCGTCTTTAGTGATATGTCCGATGATAAAGACGCAGATATTTTCATTTTTGGCTAGGCGCATGAGCTCGAAGGTGATCTCGCGCACCTGCGACACGGAGCCGGGTGCCGAGGCGATTTTCTCGCTGTAAAGGGTCTGAATCGAGTCGATGACGAGGATTTTATACTCGTTTTTGCGCACTTCGGCGAGGATATTTTCGAGTAAAATTTCCGTGAGCAGAAACAACCCATCTTTGACCGCGTCTAGGCGCTGGGCGCGCATTTTGATCTGGCTCGTGCTCTCTTCGCCGCTTACGTACAGCGTCTTTTTGCCTTGGGCGGCGAAATTTGACGCGATTTTTAGCAGCAAGGTGCTTTTGCCGATGCCGGGACTACCGCCGATCAGCACCAGCGAGCCTTCTACGACGCCACCGCCTAGAACCAGGTCTAGTTCGCTATTTTGCGTGCTGATACGCGTGACTTTTTCGATCTCGACCTCGCTGATTTGCTTTGCGAGGCTGGGTTTTGCAGAGCTTTTTGATATCTCTTTTAGCGTTTCGATCTGCTGTGCGTTAAGCTCTAAAAAGCTATCCCAAGCCCCGCACTGAGGGCATTTGCCGACCCATTTGCTCTGCTGATTACCGCAGGCTTGACACTCAAATACCGTTTTTATTTTCGCCATTTTTTTCCTTTGCGCGATTATACTTTAAAATGTTTAAATTTTACTCCAGCTGTGCGGCTAAATTTCAAATCGAAACACGCGCGCGCGAAAAATGAGCAAATTTA
>NZ_CALINL010000174.1 GCF_938045225.1 uncultured Campylobacter sp. | reverse complement strand
TTTGAAATTTGCAATATCAGTTTTGGCTCTAGAGGCGACTACGCGAGCGAGTTAGTGCGCCTAAACAGCGTAGATGAGTTTGGTGGCAAATGGTGGCAGGGTGAAGCTCGCCCAGCAAATTTGATAGTTTTTGCCGTGGGCGATCCGTGGATTTTTTTGCTTGATTGCGCGGACGGCGCGATTTATGCGTGGCTGCTCGGAGACGAAGAGCTTTGCGGTAGGCGCGTTGCGAGCGATTTTGAGAGATTTTTTAGAGCGCTTGCCAGTATCGGTATCGCGCGACTAAGCAAAAAGGGCGTACCGAGCGCGGAAGAAATCGTCAAATTCGTCCAAGCTGGCGATGATAAAGCGCTTGAGTTTTGGCGAGAAATGGCGGAAATTTGATAAATTTAAGCATAGACGGCTTTGGCGGCAAATTTAACTAACCTTAAAACTCTAAATACGGCTATAACCGCTGCAAATTTTAACTCCTAATTTACAAATTTTACCCATAAACCAGCTCAAATTTATATTATTTTTTGCATTCGGGTGCTAAATTTGAGCTCAAATTTGTCGTAAATTCGGCTCTAAAAATCAACAAAAGGCAAAAAATGATAACCGCAAAGGCTCTTTACGCATCAGCTCGCCTTAGATCGCTGCCGCTTAGCGTCTCGGGCGTACTGCTCGGTAGCGGCGCGGCATACGGCGCGGGCGCGTTTAGAGCGGATATTTTCGCGCTGGCGCTGCTTACGACGCTTCTGTTTCAGGTACTAAGCGACTACGCTAACGACTACGGCGACGCGGTAAAAGGCACCGACGACGATGGCAGGCTGGGGCCGCGTCGCGCGATCCAAACGGGACAGATGAGCGCCGCCGAGATGAAACGCGTCATAGTCGTTACGGCGCTGCTTTCGGCACTTTCGAGCCTCGCGCTAAGCGTTTTGGCGTTTGGCGAGCGGTTTTATCTCGTACTACTGTTTTTAGCGCTAGGCGGTGCGTCGATATACGCTGCGATCCGCTACACCGTGGGCGCCGGCGCATACGGATACCTGGGGCTTGGCGACGTTTTCGTGTTTTTGTTTTTTGGACTTTTGAGCGTGCTGGGTTCGTACTTTTTATACGCGCGTTCGCTCGATGCGGCGCTACTGCTGCCTGCGTGCGCGTGCGGGATGCTAAGCGCCGCCGTGCTAAATCTAAATAACATGCGAGATATCCAAAACGATGCACTCAAGGGCAAGCGCACGATCCCCGTTCGTATCGGGCTGCGCGCGGCCAAGCGCTACCACTACACGCTGATAGCGGGCGGAGCGGGATTAATGCTTTGCTACTCGCTTTTGCGCGGAGACTCAGGCGTAAAACTACTCTACATAACTAGCTTTGTGCCGCTTATTTGGCATCTCTTTTTCGTTTCGAAAGTTCGGGAATGTCGCGACTTCGACGGACAGCTAAAGGTAGTCGCGCTCTGCACGTTTGCGATGTCTGCGCTGTTTTTCGTCGGGGAGATTTTGGGCTAAATTTAACCTGATTTTTTATCGTACGATCTTAAAGCGGCAAGCCAAGTAACTCAAATTTTTCTCAAAATATTGCGAAAAAGTTATATATTTACTTTTTTAAAATACACTTTCAAACCAAAATCGTAAGGAGTAAAAATGAAAAAACTAATCAAATTTTCGCTAGTCGCAGCGCTAGCAGCGAGCTTCGCAAACGCCGCAGTTTACGAGATCGACCCGGCGCACAGCAGCGTCGGCTTTAAGGTCAAGCACCTAAGCATCTCGAAAGTGAACGGAAATTTCGGCAAATTTGACGCCGTGATCGACTACGACAAAAACGCCAAGGAGCTAAAAACGCTCGAGGCCACCATCGAGACCGCCTCGGTAAATACGCAAAACGAGAAGCGCGACGAACACCTGCGAAGCGCGGATTTTTTCAACGCGGCAAAATTCGACAAAATCACCTACAAAATGGTCAAATTTGAGAAAGAAAGCGACACGGAAGGCAAGGTCGTGGGCACGCTCACGATGCACGGCGTAACTAAGCCCGTGGTGCTAAAATTCGAGCTTGGCGGCTTTACTGCAGATAAAAACGGTAAGGAAAAAATCGGCTTTAGCCTAGAGGGCGAAACCAAACGCAAGCTCTTTGAGATCGGGTTAGATACCCCGGAGATCACGCTATCTGACAAAGTCGAGCTAGAGATCGAAGTCGAAGCCAAAGAAAAATAAACCCAAAATAAGCCTAAAGCCTTTTTTCGGGCTTTAGGCTTATTTTTAAATTTTAAGTTTTCGTAAATTTGATAAACCGCGTGGCATAAAAACCTGAACGGCAAAAACCAAAACTAAAAGACGCGTCAAAGCATGATGTCAAAATTCGAAAAATCCGCCAAACTGCCGCACTGAAAGGCAAATTTGCGGCAAAATACAAAGCACCCGCTCAAGCCGGCAAACCGATAAACTCGCCAACCAAATCACCGCAACAAAGAGTAAATTTACCCCTTGCGCCCTAGCAAATATAGCCTCAATGCCTGCTCTGCCGTCATTTTGAGGTTGCGCATCGCGGTTTGCTTATCCATCGCCTCTTCTAGGCTCACGGGCTCGTTTAATACGCTAAAAAACGCATCGATGCCGTTCTCGTTACAGCCGCCCACGCACGGCGACACGCTACCGGCTAGCGCGATGACGGGTTTGCCGTATTTTTTGGCGATTTTTGCCACTCCGGTCGGTGTCTTACCCATCGAGCTTTGAAAGTCCAGTCGCCCCTCGCCGGTTATGATCAGATCGGCGTTTTTCACGTCCTCTTCGAGGCGGATTTCCTCCATGATGATGTCGATGCCGGGCTTTAGTTTGGCGTTTAGGTAGCTAACAAACCCGTATCCTAGCCCGCCTGCCGCGCCCGCGCCCTTAAAGTTCCAAAATTCGCTCGAAAAGTGCTCGCTCGTGGCGCTCGCAAAGCTTATAAGCCCAGCGTCTAGATCCTTTACCATCTGCTCGTCCGCACCCTTTTGCGGGCCGTAGACGTAGGCCGCGCCGTTTTTGCCAAAGAGCGGATTATCCACGTCGCAAGCTACGAGGAATTCGCACTCTTGCAGCTCGGGCGCCACGTTTTTGTTTGAGATTTTGGTGATTTTTATGAGGTTTTCGCCTTTGCCCTCGAGCAGCTCGCCGTTTTCGTCAAAAAACTCGTATCCCAGCGCGCTTAGCATACCCGTGCCCGCGTCGTTCGTCGCGCTACCGCCGATACCGACGATAAATTTACGCGCACCCTTGCTAATAGCATGCAAAATCATCTGCCCAAAGCCGTAAGTGCTCGTCTTCATCGGGTTTCGGCGCTCTTTTTCCACCAGCATGAGCCCGCTAGAAGACGCCATCTCGAGGATGCCCAGCTCGCCTGCTAGCGCGTATCTGGCGGGGATCTTTTCGCCGAGAGGATTTTGCACGATGACGTCGATAAACTCGCCATCTAGCGCGTCTGCTAGCGCCACCACGCTACCCTCGCCGCCGTCCGCGATGGGCTTAACCGTCACCTCATCGGTCTCACCGGCTAGGGCTTCGATGCCCTCTTTTACGGCGTTGCCGGCCTCGAGAGAGCTCAGAGAGCCTTTAAATGAGTCGATTGCTATTAGTATTTTCATCTGTTTTCCTTTTTGAGAGCTCGCGTCTTGGACGATTTTGACGGAGCTAGTAAAAATTTCGCTCGATAGACCAAGCGTCTTATCTTCGCTCATTTTTACGTCGCAACCCTCAAACTCGCCTCAAGCCGCTTTGTATCTACTTTTCTATTTTACGAGCGCTAAATTTAACCAAATCAAATTTAGCATTTTGCGGCACAGGTCTCGCCGTACCGAAACCACACTCAAATTTAGCCGTCAAATTTACAGTAAAATAAGCGACGCTACCCAAACCGTCACCATGCCTACGATACCCATTATAAATGTAAGCATCGTCTGAGTCTTGTAGCCCTGCTCCGGCGACATCTTGCTAAAGTTCGTAACGACCCAGAAATAGCTATCGTTAGCGTGCGAAACCGTCATCGCGCCCGCAGCGATCGCCATCACCGTTAGCACCGCGCCCATCTCGCTAGTTAGCCCCAGCGCGCTCATCATCGAGCCACTATCGGTGAAAAGCCCCATGATAGAGGCCGTCGTCGTAAGCGCCACGGTCGAGCTGCCCTGAGCGGTCTTAATGATAGCCGAGATAACAAACGGGAAAAATATACCAACGGTGCCGATAAGATGGGCGTTTGCCTTCATAAACTCGACAAAGCCCGCTTTAGCGATGACGTTGCCTAGCACGCCGCCCGCAGCCGTGATGAAAAGGATCGGTCCGACGATCTTTAGCGTTTCATTGGTCATGAGGTTAAATTCGCCCAGCTTGCCCGTTTTAGCCAGCAATATAACAGCAAATAGCACACCCACGCCAAGCGCGATTACGGGATCTCCCATAAATAATATAACCTTTACGAACCATGCCGTCGCCGATGGATCTTTTTCTAAAATGTCCGGAGCGACGAAGGCGACGAAAAACCCCTTTTTATTTAAAATATTAAAAAGAGAACCGCAAGCCATCAGCAAAATCGGCATAAAAATCGGCGCCAAGCTCAAGAACGCGCAAGGCAGCTTGCCGTGCTCTTTGATGATCTCGTCGTAGCTCTTGCCGACGTCTGCGAGATCCTCTTTTAGGCTCACTTTTGCGCCGATAGTCTTAGCAAAAAGATAGCCCGCGATGAGAACCGGTATCGAAACTACCGCGCCCACGGCGATGACTAGCAGCAGATTGTGCCCTACGCCCACGAGTCCGGCGGCCGCTATCGGGCCCGGCGTCGGCGGTATAAACACGTGCGAGGTGTATAGGCCGCACGAGAGCGCGACGGCCATAGCTACGGGGTTGGCGCCGATTTTTTCCTTTATCGCGCGGCGGATCGGATCTAGCACCACAAAGCCGCTATCGCAAAAGACCGGGATACCCACGATCCAACCCATGATGAGCATGGCTAGCTCGGGGCGCTTGTCTCCTACGCAGCGCACGACCATATCGGCCAGCTTTAGCGCCGCGCCCGTCTTTTCTAGCGCCATACCGATGAGCGCGCCCAGGATGATGACGATGCCTATGCTTTTAAATATCCCGCTAAATCCCTCTCCGATGATCGCGGGAACCTTGACCAGATCGATACCCGCATTGACGACGCCTTCGATTTCGACCGGCTTAATGCTCGCGATCACGGCTAGAGCGAGCGAGACGAACATGATCGCTATAAAGGGGTGAACCCCCAACTTTGAAATCAGCACGATCATAACGACGACCGCGACGACGAAGCAGACGATGAGAGCAATACCGCTCATAACAGCTCCTTTCGGATAAAATTTTTGCCTAACGCAATATTACCGAAATTTGTTTTTAAAATATCTAAATTAGATTTGAAATTTTAGTTTTATTTTATATAACAAAGACCGAATTTGACGACTCGGCAGCGATTGATTTGAGTAAATCTAAGGAAGGTATTTGTATGGCTTTTACTGCTGTCTGCTACAGCAATAAAAACTAAAATTTAGCAAACAAGCCGTACTTATCGGCCAAAAGATAAAGTCCTAAAAATAGAGCGGCGTATAAAACGGTTTTAAATATTTTTAGCAAGACATGCAAATTTGATCCTTTTTGCTTCGTTAAATTTGCGAAATATTAGCCAAAGGGCGGTTAAATTTGAGTGAATTTGGGGCGGAGAGTTGAAAAATGAGAGTAAATTCGGGCGGGTTACCTCAATCTTTTTAGTCGAGTTTTTGAAATTTTATAAATTTTCGAGCTTGCGTTTTGGCTGAAATTTTGATCTACGACCTCGTCCGCCGCTGCTTTCGCCCAGGCTTCGTCGAAGTTTTGCCCGTTTAAATTTGCGCTGCTGGAGTAGAGCCAGTCAAATTGCCTCAAAAACTCCTCGTGAGCACACCCTTTTACGACGCGCACGGCGGTGCCGTTCGGATATAAAAAGGTTGTTTTCCTCGCGCGGCGCACTAAATTTTTAAATTTAGCGGGCACGCGAGCGAGATTTTTTAGCTCGCTAAGCTTTGCCGTCGTTATGAGGCAGGGTTTGTCCGCCGCTCGGCGTTTGAGTGCGTTTATCTCGCGAAAATCCTTACTCAAAAATCCCGCCGTCGTATCGGTCTGCGCCAAATAGATCATCTCTCCTCCAAATTTACGCCTTTTTCCTATCTTTGGCCAGCAAAAATATGCACGAGATAATGAGCGTAAAGCCCGCAAAATCAAGAAATACGAACTCCGTCCCCAGCCAAAAATAGGCAAACGCCGCCGCGCTCACCGGCTCGATGCACGCTATCATGCTCGCCCTGCTCGCGCCTATTATCTTTAGCCCAGTCATATAAAAGCTAAACGCGCATATCGTGCCTAAAATCACCACCGCGACAAGCGCCGCAAAGCCGTCTGCGTCGCTCACGCCGCCCAGCTGCCAAACCCGCGTGTAAAGCGCAAGCGCGCCGCCGCCGATGACCATGCCCCAGCCTAAATTTAACGCGACGGGGTATTTTTGATTTAGCTTCGTGGGGGTGAGGCTGTAAACCACGACGCCAAGCGCGCTAATGAGGCACCAAACCAGCGCCTCTGCGCTGATAACGAGCGAGCCAAGATCGCCGTGAGTGGCGAGCAACACGACGCCCAGCACCGCGAAAATGAGCGCGATGAGCTCGACCTTTTTAGGCACGCGTCGTTCTAAAAAGCAAACGACGGCAAGGATGAGCGCGGGCGCGGAGTACTGGATCACGGTCGCGACGGCGGCGTTTGAGAGCTCGACACCGCAAAAGTACGAATACTGTGTCATCATAAGCCCAAAAAACGCGTAGATGAGCAGCTGCGGCAAAAGCACGCGATCTTTTAGCGGAGCGAGGGCTAGGCGCGGCGAGCGAGCGATGTAATACGCTACCATCGCAAGCCCGGCGAGGCCTAGGCGGTAGGGCACGAGCCAGTCGGCGCTGACGCCCTTTTGCGTGAACAGATACTGCCCGCAAACACTGCTAAATCCCCATAATACGCCGCCAAGAAGCGTGATGAGCACACCGAACGAGTTAGTTTGCAAATTTGGTTTCATTTGGTTTTAAAGATAAATTCCCTCTAAATTTCACGTAATTTTATTAGAAAAATTATTTTAAGAAGGTCTCAAATTCATTTTTGTTAAAAAGATCAGTTTTGCTAAAGAATACATTATTATATCCTGATAAATCAAAAGATTTATTTTGCTGTTTTGCATCTTTATTCAAATTTATAGACAGGTTAATATCTCCATTTTTTTCCTGATTATAAACCAAAATAAACTGACAAATATTTTTTAGATATGATATTTTATTGTCGGTAATAGCTGATAATATCAAAACGCTATTTAGCATTTTACATCGTATGTCCCGTTTTGCTTTGGATGTTATCTCACCATTTTTAAATTCTATGAAAATAATATTGTTATCTTTATGCTGGCATCCATCTGCTGACTTTGGCTTATTGTCGTCTGCGATACCATGTTTTTTAGCAAAATTATCTTTTACTTTATCGAAATTAAAGATCTCTAACTTGGAATTTGACATATACTCTTTGTTTTCTTTATCGTATGATATATTTTCTATGGTATCTTTTATGTTTTTAAATTCATCAAACTCATCAAGCTTCATCAATTTTATTTTCCGTTTCATGAAGGGCGTTATAAGGCTCAGCAAGAAGTTTATAAATTTCATAAGTTTTATCCGTTACATTTTCTACTTCTATACTCTTTTTTTCATTATCAAGACTTTTTGTTAAATAATACTTGCATTTATCAGAAATTTCATGTTTTTTAGAATAAACTTCGATAGCCTTAAGAAAATACGGACTGTGAGTACTAAGCAAGATATGTAAATTAAATTCTTTTTGTAAAAGCACTATAAGCTCAGCAAAAACAAGTTGTAGTTTTGGGTGCAAGTGTATTTCTGGCTCGTCAAGTATTAGAATGCCGTTTTCTTTAATATAACCGTTTAAGAAAAGTGTTTTTATTATGATAAATGTCTTTAATCCAGCCGATACATTTGTCATGCTTAGAGTTATGCCATCTTTATTTTTATAGACACAATTGTCGTCATCATTTATATCAAGTTTTCCTGAAACAACAGAATTCATTAGTTCATATATATCTTGAAACTGCTCAGTAAGTATAATGCTTCTTGCAATATTATCATTTTTGTTTAGTAACATCATCTCTAGCATATCTTTATGATCTTTTTGATAGGTATTCTCCATAAAATATGCACCTATATTATCCACTATAAGACTATTGTCTATATATATAGCATTTGCAAAAATATTTGGCTCTGCTTTTTTTACATTTACAACATTATTTTTGACATAAATTTCAATAAGCATTGCTTTTAGATTAAGTTGTAAAATTCCAGGGTCATCAGAATATGCATTATTGATTTCACCTGAAAATTCTAAATCAAACTGTTTTTTCACAGTTTCATTTTGCATTTCTTTATTCGATATTGACATAATCTGATTTATCTTTTTTATATATTTATCTACAATTTCACTATTTGCCTCTATACCATTTTCTAGCGATTTATCAACAATGATATTCTTTAGTGTATTAATATTTTTTATATTTTTTGAAAAATCTTTTTTTAAAGCCTGATATATTGCTCTATGGGCTAAAATACGCCTTCGTGTCGTGCTTGGCAAGCCACTAAGTAATTCATAAGACATTTCTCTTACAACTTCGTCTAAAATATCGAATTTATCCTGTTGTATTTTCTCATCTATGTCATAAAAAGCATTAATAATAGAATATAGGCTTTTGGCGATTGTGCTTTTGCCAGTATCATTTTCGCCTGCTATTACGGCTATACCGCCTATCTCTATATCTGCGCTCTTTATCTTTCCTATATTATTTAAAGATATTTTCATAACAAAGCCCTTTTTGTTTTGCAAAATTTTCTATCTAGCATTTACCCCAAAAACTCCTGCAAGCTTTTGACTTCGAGCGCGCTGCCGTCCTGCACGCTTTTTAGCGATTTAGCCGCCGCTAGAGCCGCCGACATCGTCGTGAAATACGGGATCTTAAATCGCATGATGTTTTGCCTGATTTTCTTGCCATCCTCGCTGTTTGATTTGCTGTCGCTGGTGTTGATCACAAGCGCGATATCGCCGTTTTTGAGCCTATCCTCGACGTTTGGTCGACCTTCGCTGATCTTATAGACGAACTCGCTCTCTACGCCCGCGTCATTTAAAATTTTATACGTTCCGCCCGTGGCGATGATTTTAAAGCCGAGATTTATGAGCTCGCGCGCCAAATTTGCGGCGTATTTCTTGTCTGCATCAGCTAGTGTTAAAAAGACTAGGCCACTAGTAGGAAGCGAGTTGCTCGCGGCGATCTGGCTTTTTGCAAAGCTCTTTGCAAAATCGCTTGATATGCCCATGACCTCGCCCGTACTTTTCATCTCAGGCCCCAGGATTAGATCCGCGCCAGAGAGCTTGTTAAACGGAAAGACCGCTTCTTTGACGCAGACGTGGTTTTTCACGCGAGGCTTGAGTATGCCGCGCTCCTCGTAAACCGCGCCGTAGTTATCGTAAAATTTAAGCGCTTCGCGCAAATTTCCTTGCCACATCACGCGCGTGGCGACCTTTGCCATCGGCACGCCGGTGGCCTTGCTAACAAACGGCACGGTGCGGCTGGCGCGCGGGTTTACCTCTATTATAAACAGCTCGTCCTCGTAGATGGCAAACTGGATATTCATAAGCCCCACGACGCCCAAATTTAGCGCGATGTCGCGGGTTTGATTTTCTACCTTTTCGATCATCTGCGCGGTCAAATTTAGCGGAGGCAGTATGCATGCGCTGTCGCCGCTGTGGATGCCCGCCTCCTCGATGTGCTGCATCACGGCGCCGATATAGACGTCCTTGCCGTCGCTGATCGCGTCCACGTCAAGCTCCACGGCGTCTTGTAAAAATTTATCGATTAGCACGGGCGAGCGGTTGCTGACCTTGACCGCTTCGCTCATGTAGAGGCGTAGCTCCTCATCGCTATGCACCCGTCTCATCGCGCGGCCGCCTAGCACGTAGCTAGGGCGCACTAGCACAGGATAGCCGATAGCGGCGGCCTTTTCTAGCGCCTCTTTTTCGCTTGTCGCAGTGTCGTTTCGCGGCTGTTTGACGCCTATTTTTGAGATAAATTCGCTAAATTTCTTTCTATCCTCGGCGACGTCGATCGTGCGTGCGCTGGTGCCGATGATTTTCGCGCCCGCTATGCTTAGGCGTTTAGCAAATTTTAGCGGAGTCTGGCCGCCAAAATGCACTATCACGCCGTCCGGGTTTTCGTGCTCGATCACGGCTCTAACGTGCTCAAAATCGATCGGCTCAAAGTACAAAATATCGCTCGTATCGTAGTCGGTGCTGACGGTTTCTGGGTTGCAGTTGTACATTATGGTTTTGACACCCATGTCGCGTAGCGCGTAGCTGGCGTGCACGCAACAGTAGTCAAACTCTATGCCCTGGCCTATGCGGTTTGGACCGCCGCCGATGATCATCACTTTTTTCTCTTTTTGCGCCGAATTTGCGTTTACATTCGGCTCCGCGAAATTTGACGAAAGATGCGGTAGCTTCGTGATATTCGTCGTCGAGTAGAGGTACGGCGTGAGCGCCTTAAACTCGCCCGCGCAAGTATCAACCTCGTTGTATTCGAGGTTTATGCCCATTTTCTCGCGTGCGAAATATATATCGTTTTGACCCAGATCGAGATTGTCTTTTAAATTTATCAGATGCGCGATCATCTTGTCCGAAAAGCCCATCGTTTTGGCCTCTCTTAGCAGCGGCTCGTCGTTTAGGATGTCCATGTCGATGCGCTCTTCAAATTTAACTATCTGCCAAATTTGATCCAAAAACCACGGGTCGATCTTGCTCATCTCGTGCACTTCGGCCACGCTAAGCCCGTCGCGAAATGCCTGCGCGACGTATAAAATGCGGCTTTCGTTCGCGTTTCTAAGGCCGTAAACTAACGCGTTTTTCTCCAAATTTACGAAATTAAATCCGTAATAGTCCTTTTCCATCGAGCAAAGCGCCTTTTGGATACTTTCCTTAAACGTCCTACCGATCGCCATCACCTCGCCCACGCTCTTCATCGCGGTGCCTAGATACGGGTTCGCGCCCGGGAATTTCTCAAACGTAAAGCGCGGGATCTTAGTCACGATGTAGTCGATGACGGGCTCAAAGCTAGCAGGCGTGCCAGTGATGTCGTTTTTGATCTCATCTAGGCTAAAACCAACCGCTAGCAGCGTCGCAACCTTGGCGATCGGGTAGCCAGTAGCCTTTGAGGCGAGCGCCGAGCTGCGGCTCACGCGCGGGTTCATCTCGATCACGATCATGCGGCCTGTTTTTGGATTTATGGCAAACTGTACGTTGCTGCCGCCCGTATCCACGCCGATCTCGCGTAAAATTTTAAAGCTAGCGTCGCGCATCGCCTGATACTCTTTATCAGTTAGCGTAAGAGCCGGCGCAACCGTAATGCTATCGCCCGTATGCACGCCCATAGGATCGAGGTTTTCGATCGAGCAGACGATGATACAGTTGTCGTTGCGGTCGCGGATGACCTCCATCTCGTACTCTTTCCAGCCTAGCAAGCTCTCCTCGACCAAAATTTCATGTATCGGGCTGGCGTCCAGGCCGGTTTGGGCTAGTTCTTTAAATTCATCGATATTATACGCTACGCCGCTGCCTGCACCGCCAAGCGTATAGCTAGCGCGGATGATGAGCGGAAAGCCTATGTTTGCGGCTGCGGCTAGCGCCTCGTCCATGTCGTAGGCGTACTGGCTTTGCGGCAGATCCATGCCGATCTTTTGCATCGCCTTTTTAAACTCCTGCCTATCCTCGCCCTTTTTAATCGCTTGCGGGTTCGCGCCTAGAAATTTGACGCCGCCAAGCATGTCTGCTTCGTATAGCTGCATAGCGACGTTTAGCGCGACCTGGCCGCCCATCGTAGGCAGTATGGCATCGACTTTTTCCTTATCTATGATGCGCTTAATGCTCTCTTTGGTTATCGGTTCGACGTAGGTCGCGTCGGCGAAATCGGGATCGGTCATGATGGTCGCCGGATTTGAGTTTATGAGCACGACGCGGTAGCCTAGCTGCTTTAGCGTCTTTGCGGCTTGCGTGCCGCTGTAGTCGAATTCGCACGCTTGGCCTATGACGATAGGGCCGCTGCCGATGAGTAAAACGGTGTTGATGTCGGTTCTTTTTGGCATTATTTTTCCTTTGTTACGACGTATAGATACGAGGGGATGGTTATGCTTGCGTAGGGCTTTACGGCCGCGCTTTTATATAGGCTCTCTTGGATCACGCCCGTGACCTTGCCCACTGAAATCCCGCTGAAAAATATCCCGTCAAGCCCGCTAGTTACGACCTCGTCGCCCTCTTTGGGACTCAGCCACTGGGGGATAAATTTCACCGTTATTCCGTCTTTGCTCCCGTGCGCTATGCCCGGGATTTTTTCCTCGCCGATTGATACGGCAAATATACTTTTTGGATCGTTTTGTAGCAAGGCCATTGGATTTCCGTCCTTGCTCACGACGATACCCGCGCTCTTACCTTGGTAAATCAGCCCGTAAATTTTAGACTCGTCGTAGCCGTCAAATTTATCTAGCCACACCTTGTCGTAGTCGCTGATATTTACGTAGCTTAGCGCCCGCACGAGCTGTACTCTAGGCTCGTAGGCGGTCGAGTTTTTGTCAAGCAAAATTTCATTTAGCTCCTTTGCGAAGCTTGAAAGCAAAGCCGCCGATTTTTCCAACTCGGCATTTTGAACTCGGAGTTGCTTTATCTCCTCGCGCTGCCTAAAATGCTCGTTTACGGTATCTTTTATAAATTTGACAGCGTCGTCGTAGGCGGCGACTATGCGACTGTTTAAATTTACGACGTATCCCGAGATGAGCGCGCCCCTATCAAGCGAAAAAAATACCAGCGCGCCTATAAGAGCGACGAATAAAATTTTACTCTTCATTTACGAGTTGTTGTAAAAATTTAATCTCCTCAAGAGCCTTGCCGGTACCTCTAGCCACGGCTAGCAACGGATCGTCCGCGACGAAAACGGGAAGTTTAACGATATCGCTTAGATATTTATCAAGGCCGCGGATCAGCGCTCCGCCTCCGGTTAGCACGATGCCGTTTTCCACGATATCTCCGGCAAGATCGGGCGGCATCATCTCAAGCACGGTTTTTAGGGCGTCTGCGATCTCTTTTAGCGGTTCGCGCATAGCCTCGCGTACGTCCTCGCTCGTTAGCTCCACGCGGCTTAGTAGGCCGCTGATTTGGTCGCGACCTTTTACTACGATGCTAAGCTCCTCAGGAAGCTGAATCGCCGAGCCGACGGAGATTTTGATATCCTCGCCCGCGCGCTCGCCGATTAGGAGGTTATATTTTTCTTTTATGTAGTTTACGATGCTCATATCGATTTTATCGCCCGCAGTGCGGATAGACTTGCTGATAACTAGACCGCCTAGAGACACTACGCCGATCTCGGTCGTACCGCCGCCTATATCGACGACTAGGTTTCCTTGCGGTTCTCGTACCGGCAAATTTGCTCCGATAGCCGCGGCCATAGGCTCCTCGATCAAAAACACCTCTCTAGCTCCCGCGCTTAGCGCACTCTCTCGCACGGCTTTTCGCTCGACTTGAGTTAGGCCGTAAGGCACGGAGATAATGATACGAGGGCGTAGGAAGCTCTTTCTGCGGTGAGTCTTTTCGATGAAATAGCGGATCATCTTTTCCGTCATATCAAAATCCGCGATAACGCCGTCTCTCATCGGACGGATCGCCTCGATGTCGCCCGGAGTTTTACCCACCATCTCTTTTGCTTCGTGGCCGACGGCTAATATTTTTTGCTTGCCGTATTTTTCGCGTTGCACCGCGACGACGGAGGGCTCGTTTATGATGATGCCTTTATCTTTTACCAAAACTAGCGTATTTGCCGTGCCTAGGTCGATACCCATATCGCTTGAAAAAAATCCTATTAACTGGTCTAAAATCATCTGTATCCTTATGCGCTTATTTTATTGTTTTTTACGAAAATCGGCTTTTCTTTGCCGCTTACGACCTCTTTTGTTATCACCACGTCGTAGCCCGCAAGCTCCGGTAGCTCATACATTATATCGGTCATTACCTCTTCCATTATGCTTCGCAGTCCCCTAGCTCCCGTTTTTCGCTCGATAGCTAGTCTTGCGACCTCTTTTAGAGCTTCGTCGTCAAATTTTAAATTTGCCCTATCTATCGCGAAAAGCTTTTGGTATTGCTTTAGTATCGCATTTTTAGGCTCGGTTAAAATTCGCACCATATCGTCTTCGGTGATTTTATTTAACGTAGCGACCACGTGAAGTCTGCCGATTAGCTCCGGGATTAGTCCAAAATGCACCAAATCGTCGCTCTCAAGCGCATCTAGCAAATTTTCCCTATCGTCTTTAGAGCGTTTATCTTGACCAAAACCCAGCACGTTTTTACCGATCCTGCGCTCGATGATGTCGGCCAGACCGTCAAACGCGCCGCCGCAGACAAAGAGGATGTTTGAAGTATCTATCTGGATAAATTCCTGATTAGGGTGCTTTCTGCCGCCTTTTGGAGGGATATTTACGAGGCTTCCCTCGATAATTTTTAAAAGTGCCTGCTGTACACCCTCGCCGCTCACGTCGCGCGTGATCGAGCGGTTTTCGCTCATCCTGGCGATCTTATCTATCTCATCGACGAAAACTATGCCCTGCTCGGCGCGCTTTACGTCGCCGTCTGCGGCCTGTAAAAGACGAGTCAGGATATTTTCCACGTCTTCTCCGACGTAGCCGGCCTCCGTTAGACTCGTAGCGTCGCAGATGGCGATAGGCACGTCTAGAAATTTAGCCAGCGTCTGTGCCATCAGCGTCTTGCCGCTACCGGTAGGGCCGACGAGCAAGATATTTGATTTTGATATCTCCGTATCGTCCTCGATCTCGCCTTTTCTAAAAATTCTTTTGTAGTGGTTATAAACGCCGACGCTAAAGACCTTTTTGGCCTTATCTTGACCGATGACGTAGTTATCTAGCACCGCCTTTAGCTCTTTTGGCGTCAAATTTTGATAGTCTCTAGTTCGCTCTTCTTTTTCCTGCTCGCGGTTTTCTTCGCCGTAAAGCACCTTGTAAGCGGCAGTGATGCAGTGCTCGCATATAAACGCAGTCCCGTTTATATCGGCCAGTAGCCTCCTATCGGCAGACTCTACCTCGCTGCAAAAATTACATTTTCTCGCCATTATTCTCTTCCTTTTGCTAATGGGATACCGCGCTTGGTGCTTAGGATAAATTCACACATTTTTCGCACCTGTTCGTTCACTGCGCCAGCTAAAAGCTCGCTAGCTGCGGCCTTTAGATCCCCGCTTTTTCTAAATAAAAATTTATACGCTCTGTTTATCTCTTCGACCGTGTCTTTATCGAACCTGCGCCTGATACCGACCAAATTTAAGCTTCTGATATAGGCTCGGTTGCCTTCTGCTAGGCAAAACGGCACGACGTCCTGAGATAGCGCGCTAGCACCCGCGATCATGCAGCTCTCGCCGACTCTCACGAACTGATGTATCGGCGTCATACCGCCCACGACGCTGTAGTCTCCTAGCTCCACGTGACCGGCTAGTGTCGCGTTGTTTGCCAGGATGACGTTATTTCCTATGACGCAGTCGTGCGCGACGTGGCAGTAGGCCATGATAAATGCGTTATCGCCGATACGCGTGATCCCGTCGCCTTTGTGCGTACCCGAGTTTATCGTGCAAAACTCGCGGATCGTCGCGTTTTTGCCGATACGAACGCCCGTATTTTCCTCGGCGCGGTAGCTCACGTCCTGCGGGATATCGCCCACGATGGCGTAGCTGTAAATTTTACCGCTCTCGCCAATATGCGTGTCGCCCACGATCCTAGCGCCTTGTTTTACGAGTACGCCGTCGCCTAGCACGGCGTCTTTGCTGACGTAGGCGTAGGCCTCGATCGTTACGTCCTCGCCGATCTTCGCGCCGTCCTCGACGACGGCTTGCGGATGGATATTTCTCATTTTCGCGCCTACTTATCGACGATCATAGCTTTTAGCTCAGCCTCGCACGCTAGTGCGCCGTCCACGTAGGCTTCGCCTTTTAGCACCCAGATATTACCCTTGTGCTTTAGCACCTCGAGGCGGTATTCGAGCCTGTCGCCGGGGCGTATAGGATGGCGAAATTTAGCTCCGTCGATGCTCATAAAATAAACGACTTTATTTTCGATACCCGCTTGATGTTCGTCGCTCATGCTCTTAAATGCGAGTACGCCGCCTGCTTGCGCCATACCCTCGATGATCATGACGCCGGGATATATCGGGTGGCCCGGGAAATGCCCCTGAAACACGGGCTCGCCGATAGTTACGTTTTTATACGCGACGATGTGTTTGGCGGGCTCGAGCTCGGTTACTCGGTCGATTAGCAGAAATGGATATCTGTGTGGGAGTATTTTTTGGATTTCAACGATGTCGATCACTTTAAACCTTGTGAGTAAAATTTAGAGCCGATTTTAGCCAAATTTTGCTAAGAAAAAGATTATTGATTTGGCCGGGGGCAAAATTTAGCCTCTAAATTTCCACGCCCGTTTTTTATCTCGAGCACGCTAAATTTGGCTCAAATTTGCTCCACCAAAACCTCGCGACTATCGTTATAAAGCTCGTCTTTAGCGTAGATCTCGTATCTGCCGGCGCGAATTTCGTCCAGCACGATTATGGGGTTTTGGCTAAATTCTCCGCACAGCTCGCGGCGGATTTCCAGCTCGCGAGATACGGCGATAGGAGCGCGGCAAAGCTCGTTTACGCTAGCGAATTTTTCACCCGAGAGCTCGTTAAATTTAGCTAAATTTAATAGCGTCACGCCGTCTCGCAACTCGTCGCAAATTTGAGCCGCCTCGCTCACGCTAAATTTGACGTTTTCGCGCTTAAAATGCGAGTAGAGCAAAAAATACGACGGCAGGGCGGCACCGCCAAATTTGACGTAGGCGCGCAGCAAGCGGTAGTTTAAAAAATACTTGCGCGATAGATGAAACGGCGCGCCCGCAGCCTCGCACTCTCGAACCTTTTCATAAAGCTCCAGCCGCTCCTCGATTCCGCCCGGCATCACGCGCCCGCTAACCTCGCTCATAAGCTCGCTAAGCGGCAGTTTTTGCGCCTCGCGCTGCTTGCTAAGCCCGAAAATGCAACCGCAGTAGTTTTGATGATAGAGTTTATCTTTTTTAGCAAGCTCAAACTGCACGTTAGTACCACCGCCAGCGCGGTAGTCCACGGCAAATGTTTCAAGGCCGTATTTGCCGGCTGCTTTATCCAGCGCGCTTTTTAGCTGCGAGAAGTCCTTTTTAGGGCTCATCAGCAGCGTCGTGGTGATGGATTTTTCGCCTAGTTCGCGCGCTTTTTGGGCCGAATTTCCCACGCGAAAATCAAAGCAATACGCGCAGCGCTTGCCCTTTTCAGGCTCGTTTTCAAGGCCCTTTGCGCCCTCTAGCCACGCCTCGTATTCGTATTCGCCGCAGATGAGCTCGACGCCTAGCTTTTCGCAGCTCCTTTTTACGTCGCGAAACCTCATCAAAAACTCGCTGTACGGGTGGATATTGGGGTCGTAAAAATAGCCGATGAGACGTTCGTGCGGGCGGTCGGCGCGCAGGCGTTGCAGAAAGTAGTGGCTGTCGACCGAGCAGCAGATATGAACTAACATTATAATTCCCCATAAACGACGGATTTTAGAATAAATTTTTCTATACCCGCCGCAGTCACGGACGACCGGTCCGCTCCTTTGCGGGCAAGAAAAATTTATTTAAACTACGCCTATTTTGTCTTGAATATTTTTGCCGATTTTACTAAATTTAACTGCAAATTTTATTAAAGCTAGCAGCGTGCTAAATTTGACTAGACCAAAATTTAGCGCCGTCAAGATGCAGGTCTCGGTGCGTAAAATTTAGAGTTAAATTTGCAAATTTAAGCGTAAAAAGTCAAGGCAAAGTATTTTGAGATGATTTTTGGGGTTGCGTAGATAAAATTTAGCGCAGGCTGGACAGGTAGTCCGCTGGGCTAAATTTTAGCAAGCTCCGCAAAAAGCACTCAAAAGACGAGCCACCAAATTTGCAAATTTATCCCTTTAAAAATTCTATTATTTTTCCTTCACACCCTTTAACCGAACCGCTAAATTTACTCTCAAACTGCGATCTATTAAACGTCCGCTGACGCTTGGCTAGCTGCGCCGTATGCGTGCAGATGAGCTCCTCCAGCTCGGTCTGGGTTTTGATCTCGCCTCGCAAAAACTCGCCGCACTCTTTTAGACCGACCGAGTTTAGCGGCTTTGGTCGCTGCGGATACCGAGCAAATAGCTCCCGCGCCTCGTCCAGCAAACCCTGCTCAAACATTGCTCGCGTGCGCTCTTTGATGCGCGCTCTTAGCTCGTCACGATCCCAGCTAAGCTCGAAAATCGCCAAATTTGACGCGACGGGAGCTAGAGTGTTTTCGCGCAGATACGCGCTCACGGCCTCGTCTCGCCCGCTAGAGCGCAAAAACGAGTAGATATCAAACCACTTTTGCAAGCGGTAGGTATCGTTTGCGCTAAATTTGGCGGCAAATTCGGGATCGAGGCTTGAAACGAGCTCATAAATTTGAGCGTTGCTTAGGCCGCTTTCTACGCGCTCAAATTTAGGCGTGAGACCCGACAGCAGCGCCTTTAGATAAAATCCGCTGCCACCGGTTATAAATAAATTTTTTCCGTTTTTTTGCGCAAATTCGCGAGCCGTTTTATAAACATCAAAAAACATCCCGACGTCAAAATGCTCGTCAGGCATCAGCAAATTTACCCCAAAATGCGGCACCAAGGCTAGCTCGTCCGCACTGGGTTTAGCGCTTGCGATATCGATAAATTTATAAACGCAAAGCGAATCAAGACTCAGAATCACTCCGTTAAATTCGCTTGCAAGCTTTAGCGCGAGCGCCGTTTTTCCACTAGCGGTGGTGCCGATGATGGCGAGTTCTTTCATAAAAATGCCTTAAAATTCGTGAATCTGCTCAAATTTTATCACAATTTACGCTTTTATAAGATAAAATAAAGCAAAAATTTCAGGAAGATTATGCAAAAATTTATAAATATTTTAAAAGATATTAACGAACTGATCGTCTTTAAGCACTCGATTTTCGCGCTGCCTTTTATATTCACCGCGATGATAACGGCGAGCGCGCAGGTAAACGGCACGTCTTGGTTTGGCTGGAAGTTGCTTATTTTGGGCATTCTTTGCGCGGTTTCGGCGCGAAATTTCGCGATGGCTTTTAACCGCTACAAGGACGAGGACATCGACAAACTAAACCCGCGCACGGCAAATCGACCGAGCGTGGACGGGCGTATCGGCAGGACGAATTTGCAAATTTTTATCGTAGCAAACGCCGTCATCTTCGTGCTAGTCGCCTATCTCGTAAACGAGCTTGCGTTTTGGCTGAGCTTTCCGATCCTAGCCGTGCTTGGCGGATATTCACTTTTTAAACGTTTTAGCGAGCTAGCGCACTTAGTCCTTGGCCTCTCGCTAGGCCTTGCGCCCATCGCCGGAGCCGTCGCGGTCACCGGCGAGATACCGCTTTTTAGCGTGTTGCTCTGCCTTGGCGTGATGTTTTGGGTGGCGGGATTTGACCTGCTTTATTCGCTCCAAGATATCGAATTTGACCGCGAGCACGGGCTTTTTAGCATCCCTAGCGTTTACGGCGAAAAGGCTACGATGTTTATCTCGGCGATCTTTCACGCCACGGCCGTGATCTTTTGGCTACTTTTTGCGTGGGCGGGAGGGCTCGGCACGGCGGCATATGTGGGCATTTTGCTCTGCGGGGGTATCTTAGTGGCCGAACACCGCATCGTTAGGCGAGATTTTAGCAAGATCGACCGTGCGTTTTTCACGCTAAACGGCTATCTTGGCATACTTTTTTTCATTTTTGTTTGGGTTAGCTTATGAGACTGGTTCCGGCAAATTTAGACATAGTTTTTGAGGAAGTCGGCGACCGCGAGAGCGAGTTTTTGCGCGAATTTGACAAGCTAAGCGGCAACGAGGACGATCCGTTAGGAGCGTGGATAAAGCGCGCCAAAGCAAAGGGCGACACGAAAGAAAGCGATCAGGTGATACTAACGCTGCTTGTCGAGCTTCACCGTAAATTTGACGAGCTAAACGCCTACATAAAAAATGAAAAATTCGTAAAACTCGAGCTTGCGCAATCTAGCGTGCTAGACGGGATAAATTTTGAAAATTTTAGGATAAAAGAGGCTAAATTTAAAAATGGCGCCAGGTACTACGGACGCATTTTTATGCCCATTTTTCCGAAGCGAGACGTGGCGATATTTTTTGAAGCGCTAGATGAGAAAACCGCCAAAATCACGCACATAAACGAGAGCGACGAGAGCGACTACAACGGCTACGTGACGGCCAGAGAGCGCGCCATGATAAGAGAACTAAAGGAGATGAACGATGAGTAACGATTTGATAATATTTGTAATTTTCGGGCTGATTTTGACGGTGCTTTTCGTGCTGGTTTTTATAAAAGATCTAGAGGCGGCAAGGAAATTTTCAAGATACGAAAAGGCGATCGAAAGCCTAATACAAGAGCTTCACGCCGTAAAAAAACAGGTTGCAAATTTTAGCCAAAGCGAGCCTGCCGAATTTGACGTAGTGCAGCTAGAAAGCAACCTCGAACAGCGCTTAAATGAAAAAATCAATCAAAAAATAACTCCGATAATAAACACGCTCCAAGGCATCGAAAGCTCGATAGATAGCTTCCAAAGCCAGCAGCAAGATAGGCTATTTACACTTGAAGAGCGCACCAAAAGCATCAGTAAAATCTCCGCTCCAAACGGCGAGGACGACGAAAAGCGCATCGTGCAAATGTATAGCGAAGGCAAAAGCGTCGAAAGCATCGCAAAAGAGCTGTGCGTGGGACTTGGCAAGGTAGAGCTGACGCTAAAACTGCGGGAGCTGATTTAGTGTTAAAATGCAGGCACGAAATATAAAAAAATAACATTATTTTCATACGCGAATTTTAAAAAAATTTAAAGCTTAAATTCCTATAATGCCTTTTAACCAAATCAAAATTAGATGGTTTTGATAAAATTTAGGGGCGAAAAATGTTAATAGACGGGCACGGACGGACGGTTGATTATCTGCGTATTTCGGTCACGCAAAGATGCAACTTTAGATGCAAATACTGCATGCCTAAAACTCCGTTTAGCTGGGAACCGAGAGAAAATTTACTGAGCTTTGAGGAGCTGTTTTTATTTGTCAAAGTCTGCCTAGACGAAGGCGTAAAAAAGATCCGCATAACGGGCGGTGAACCGCTACTGCGCAAGGACTTGGACAAATTTATCGCGATGATAAACGAGCACAGCCCGGACGTCGATCTAGCTATCACGACAAACGGCTTTATGCTCAAACACTACGCAAAAGCCCTAAAAAACGCGGGTTTAAAGCGCATAAATATGTCGCTTGATAGCTTAAAAACCGAAAAGGCTAAATTTCTCGCGCAAAAAAGCGTCCTACACGAGGTTTTAGCGGGCCTTGACGCTGCGCTTGAAGCCGGGTTAAAAGTCAAGCTAAACACCGTCGCGCTAAGAGGCGTAAACGATGATGAGATTGTCTCTTTGCTAGAGTTTGCGCGCTCTATGGGTTGCCAAATTCGCTTCATCGAATACATGGAAAATATCCACGCAAACGACGAACTAAAAGGCATGAAATCGGCTGAAATTTTGGACGTTATAGCAAAAAAATATCGCTTTGAAGCGGCCGAAAAGATCCCGACCGGCCCAGCCAGCATCTACAGACTAGAGGACGGCTATACTTTTGGTATCATCGACCCGCACAAACACGACTTTTGCGAGAGCTGCAACCGCATACGCCTCACGGCCGAGGGACATCTCATCCCGTGCTTATATTTCGAGGATGCGATGAGTATAAAAGATGCCGTTAGAAAGGGCGATATCGCGGGCGCTAGCGAGATCTTGCGACAAGTGTTGCAAAACAAGCCCAAAGAAAACAAATGGGCTATCGGCGCTCAAAACGAGACCTCAAGCCGCGCCTTTTACCAAACGGGCGGCTGAAATCAGGGCTAAATTTACGTCAAATTTGGCGTAGGTTTAGCCCGCTTTTTATCAAATTTAACCGCGCTTGATTTATACATTTTTATCCGTAAATTTGCCGCCGTTTTCTAACAAAACCCGCTCAAATTTGACGTAAAATCCGCCTAACTCCGTAAAACCACCCTTCAAATTTTGCTATAATCGACCAAAATTTAAAAGGTGAAATTTGAGTTTAAACCTAGTCGAGAGTTTTTTAAGCATCCAAGGCGAAGGCGCAAGTAGCGGCCGTTTGGCGATTTTCCTGCGGTTTGCGGGTTGCAATCTAAACTGCGCTGGCTTTGGAGTGCGAACCGTCTCGCCCAAAACCGGCGAAACGCTAGTGGGCTGCGACACGATCCGCGCGGTTTTTACGAGGCATTTTTCGTATCAAAAAATCTCGCGCGCGGACGAACTCGTAAAAATCACGCAAAGCTTGAGCGCAAATTTGCGCCGCAAACCTATCGTCGTCATCACGGGCGGCGAACCGCTACTACATCACAAAAACCCAATTTTGCTAGATTTTTTAGACTTTGCAACTAGCGAGGGCTACGAGCCGCATTTTGAGACGAACGGTACGATCGAGGTAGATTTCGCCAAATTTGAAATTTATAAAAAGTGCTGTTTCGCCGTCAGCGTCAAGCTCGAAAATAGCGGCGAAAGCGAAGCTAAGCGCATAAATCCCGCCGCGCTAAAAGCGATAAAACAAAACGCCGCGGGAAGTTTTTATAAATTCGTCCTTGATAAAAAAAGCGTAGAAAACGGCTCGGCGATAGCGCAAATTTCGCGTATTTTAGAGCTTTGCGACGCGGAAGTTTTTTGTATGCCGCAAGGTTATGATAAAATAAGCCTCGAGCAAAACGCTAGAGCCGTCGCGCAGTTTGCGATCACGCAGGGCTTTAACTACTCCGATCGCCTGCATATCAGGCTTTGGGGCGCGAAAGAAGGGGTTTAGGGGGCAAATTTAGCCTCCAACTTTACGGCGCAAAAGGTAAAATTTAATAAACGGAGCTAAGATGATAATAAGAAAAATGTTTAAATTTGAAAACGCCCACATCGTTAGATTTTGTAGCTCGAAACGCTGCAAAACGAGCATCCACGGGCACTCTTACAGGGCTGAAATTTTACTCGAGTCAAATTTTCTCGATAACGCAGGGATGGTGTATGATTTTGGTCTGATGAAGCAGGGTATCGGCTGCATTATCGATAGCTTTGATCACTGCACGACGATATTTAGCGGAGATGGTGCCGAGTATAAAAACGATCTCAAAAAGCACTCTGCGCGTTGGATCGAGATCCCGCTAAATCCATCCGCAGAGCAGTTTTGTAGGATATTTTTCGTGATGATCGATAGGCTTTTAAAAACTACGCAGATGCAAAACGGCGAGCGCGAAGTGAAGCTTCACAGCGTCATCGTCCACGAGACCGACACGGGCTACGCGCAGTGCTTCAGAAAGGATGCGTATAACGCCAAAATGGGCGAGGTAAATTTAAACGAGATCGTCTTCTCCGAGGGCGTGAGAGCCGAGTGGGAGGACGCGGAGCTGTTTGAGAAGATCAAGCTAGGCAAAAAAATAGTAAATCCAAAGGAGGTCTAGCGCAAATGAGGAAAATTTTTGCAATTTTGACGCTGGCGGCGCTGTTTTTTAGCGGCTGCGAGGAGAAAAAGGAGCCCGCGTCGCTAGATCTAGGGGGCACCGTGCCTAGCGACGTGCCTATCGCGCAGAGCGACGCAAACGTAAGTATCGACGAAAATATGCCGCCAGAGCCGGTGCCCGAAAAATGAAATTTAACGAGCATCTCTCGGAGCTCTACGAGCTAGCGCGCTCCATCCACATCGGGCTTGCCTTTGCGCTTTTGGCCTTAGTCGCGGCGCACTTTTGCCTGATAAATTTCGGTATAAATTCGCCAGCCTACGCTAAACGCATCAGGCTGTTTTTGCCTACCTACTACGCATTTTTGGCCGCAATGATGCTTACGGGGCTACTTTTGATGAGCGTTTTTTACTTTTATCCGAGCTTCAAAGCTCTCGTGATGATCGCGGTTTGGGCGCTGCTTATCGGACTTGGAGCTATTGAGTTTAAGCGGCTAAAAAAGGCGATAATAACTAAAAATTTTGCCGATTTTAGAGCCAAAATGCGCCTAAAAATCGCGGCAGATTTTGTTTTGATACTTATCGCAAGCGGGGTGAGATGAAATTTTTATATTCAAAAGAGGTCAAAAACGAGCAAATTAGGCTTGATGGCGAGGCGTTTTTACACCTGAAAGCGCGGCGCGCTAAGGTAGGCGAGCGCATCGACGTGCGAAATTTGACCGACGGACAAAACCACATCTATGAAATCGTAAATTTAGACAAAAGAGGCGCGGAGCTAAATTTGATATTTTCGCACGACGTGGAAGCACGAAATAGCGATCTAACGCTAGCCTGGGCCGTCGTCGATCCAAAAACGATCGAAAAAACGCTGCCTGGCCTAAATGAAATGGGTGTAGCTAAAATCGTCTTTTTTTACGGCAAATTTTCGCAAAAAAACTTTAAGCTTGATTTTTTGCGCCTAGAGCGCATTTTGATAAGCTCGTGCGAGCAGTGCGGACGAAACGATTTGATGAAATTTGAAATTTATAAAAGCCTGGACGAGCTGGTCAAATTTTATCCAAACGTCGCTCTTGTCGACTTTGAGGGCGAAAATCTAGACGGCTATTCGAGCAAGGAAATTTTAGCGATCGGACCTGAGGGCGGATTTAGCCAGAGCGAGCGAGAAGCCGTCGCGAAAAAATACGGGCTGAGAGCAAAAAATATTTTGCGCTCGCAAACGGCGATTTTAGGCATAGCGGCTAAAATTTTAATTTAAATTTGATTTTTTACGAAGTTTTTTGTATAATCTCGCCTTACTTTAAATGAAAATTAAAAAATCAGACGATAAAAGGACAAAAAATGAAAAAAGAAATTCATCCGGAATTTGTTGAGTGCAAAGTAACTTGCGCTTGCGGCAACACCTTCACTACGAAGTCAAACAAAAACGAGATCAGAGTGGACATCTGCTCAGAGTGCCATCCGTTTTTCACGGGCAGCGAAAAGATCGTAGATAGCGCGGGCCGCGTCGATAAATTTAAGAAAAAATATAACTTAAAATAATCCTTTGTTATATTTCATTCCTACTCCGATAGGAAATTTAAGCGATATCTCGCTTCGCGCTTTGAGCGTTTTGCGCGAATGCGAGGTACTCTTTTGCGAAGATACTAGAGTCGCAAAATCCCTCATAAATCTGCTAAATACGCGTTTTGACGCAAATATAAATATCCAAAAATTTATCCCGCTACACACGCATAACGAAGATGAAATTTTATCTAAAATCGAGCTTGAGATTTTTGATAAAAACGTCGCGTTTTTAAGCGATGCGGGTATGCCCGGTATCAGCGACCCTGGAGCTGAGCTCGTAAATTTTGCGATAAAAAACGACATCACATACGAAGTACTAAGCGGTTCAAACGCCGCGCTTTTGGCCGTCGTCGCTAGCGGACTTTGCGAGAAGGAATTTTGCTTTTTAGGATTTTTACCCAATAACGGCAAAGAGCGAGCCGCAGCGGTGCAAAATGCGCTAAATTCGCCGTTTCCCGCAGTCATCTACGAAAGCCCAAAACGCATACTTTCACTTATTTTAGACTTTGCCAAGCTTGAACCAGATAGAGAAATCTTTGCCATAAAAGAAGCTACGAAAAAATTTGAAACCAAATTTAGAGCCACGGCAAGCGAACTCGCACAAAAGCTACAAGAGGCAAATCTAAGCGGCGAGTGGTGCGTCGTCGTGCAAAAAAATCCTAATTTTACCTTTGAGAAAATCACTCAAAACGATATTTTAGAGCTTGAAATTTCGCCCAAAGCCAAGGCCAAACTCCTAGCCAAAATCACCGGCAGAAATGCCAAAGAAATTTACTCCGAACTCACGCGCTAAAACTTGCACGCAAACTTAAGTAAGCGGCGAATTTATCCGAAAATTTAGCTAAATTTTACCGATTTTTAGCTATTATCAGGCGATGATAATATACGGAAAACAGCTATTTTTGCACATCATAAAAAACTATAAAAAAAGTGTCAAAACGGTCTATCTCGCCAAAGAGTGCGACAAGGCGCTATTTTCGCAGATCGTAGGCGTCGGCGCGCCGATAAAACGCGTGGATAATCAAAAAGCTCAAGCTCTCGCGCACGGCGGCAATCACCAAGGTTTTTTGGCCGAGGTCGAGGAGTTTGAGTTTAAGAGTATCGACGAGATAAAAAAACAAAATTTTATAGCGATCTTATACGGACTTAGCGACGTGGGAAACATCGGCGCCATCGTCCGAACGGCGCATGCACTCGGCTGCGGAGGCATCATAATCGTTGCTAAAAATTTAGCCATGGAAGGCGTACTGCGAGCTAGCAGCGGAGCGGCCTACGAGGCAAATATCGCTCTCGTAGAGGATGGACTTAGCTTGCTAAACGAGCTAAAACAAGTCGGATTTAAAATTTACGCCACGGCAAGCGGCGGCAAAAACGCTCATGAGGTCAAATTTAACCAAAAAGTCGCGCTCGTTATGGGTAGCGAGGGCGAAGGCTTGCACAAAAAAGTCCTTGCCAAAAGCGACGAAATAGTAGGAATAAAAATGAAAAACGACTGGGACAGCCTAAACGTCTCGGCTGCGTTTGCCATACTTTGCGATAGGATTATAAATGAATGATATAAGTTTACTAAAAGAGCTAGGACTTAGCGAAGTTGCAAGAAAAACACACATCGAAATAGAATACTTAGGCTACATAGCCGATAAAAATTTTGAAAAATTGGCGCGCTTTAACGTTAAAGGTTTTATTAAAATTTTAGAACGCGAGCTGGATATCGACTTTACGTCGTGGATGCGAGAATACGAGACGTTCATGGTCGAGCACGAGAGCGAGTTAAAGCACAAAACCATAACCATATCGCCTAAAATTCCGGCCTATACCGCAAATGATAAATCGTCCTATGGCGGTATGCTCGGCGGTATCGTTACCATTTGCGCAATCGGTGCTTTAATATATTTTTTCGAACCTCAAAAATACATCGGCGACCTCTCGAGTTTCTTTGAGGACAAAAACAAAAGCGTGACTTACTCCGATACGAATGTAGTACAAAAGGCGACTAAAAATTTAGACTCCATCAAAGATGCAAATATCACCGTAAGCATATCCTCTACGCCGAAACAAGAAGACGAGTTAAACAAAATCGAAGAAAACGCTTCAAATTTTGCCGTTACCCAAGCAGAGCAACCTTTGCCCGAGTTTAACGTGACGGTTTCTACGGGCACGCAATCAAAATCCGCAGAGCAAAACGTCAGTAAAAATTTACAAAATGAACAGGCTTCAAATTTGACCGACGAAAATGCATCTGCCGCAATCCAAGTAACGCCCAAAAGCGGCGATGTATACCAACTAAACGGACTAAGCGAGATAAAAGTCGTTCCGCGCAGAAAAGTTTGGCTCGGCGTGATAAATTTGGACGACAATAAAAAACGATCGCAAAATGCTTCAAATGCCGTTTCTATCGAGATAGGCAAAAAACAACTCATCGTCACCGGACACGGAGAGATAAATTTAGAAATCGGCGATCAAAACATCAAATTTAGCGGCGATAATCCAAAGCGATTTTTGGTAGAAAAAGATAAAGTTACTCCGCTAACATACGACGAATTTCTAGCTCTAAATAAGGGCAAATCGTGGTAAAAAAACTCGTAATTTTAGCCGTTAGCGCGGTCTTTTGCCTTGCTGGTAGCGTGGTGGATATAGCAGGTGGCCTGCTCGGTCAAAATAGCGCAAAAGCGACTCAGCTCTTTGGCGACGGCTCGGCATATCTAAACGCAAACGGCAAGCCCGATATCGCTAAAATTTCAAACGTTTTAAAGTCAAATTCGCTCCTGCGTCTATCCTACAAGCAAAACGTCAAGGTAGATATCAAATTTATCTCGCGCCAAAACAACCCGCTGCTTATCATGAAGATCGCAAAAGACGCCCTAAACGGACTAGGCTACAACAATATCCTAACGAGCGAATTTTCTAACGCCGGCGGCGCTCTTTGGGGCGTGACGATCGATACCAAATTTATCCCAGATCCAGGCTCACTCTACGCCGCGCTTAAAGAAAGCGGCACCGAGATAACGGACATAAATAGACCCAGCGAGCTATCCTACGAGTACGTCATCGACGCGTCAAATTCCTCTATAAACCAAACTCCGGTGCAGTTTTCGCAAGAAGTTCAGCTCTCAAAGCCGCTAGAGCCCTATCTCATCGACGTTAGCGGCGCAAAAAGCGCGACGATAAGCTCTAGCTCGGAGGATCGTTGGTCCGCCGTCGTGAGAATTTTGGATAAAAATTTAAATTTGCTTGACGAAAAGCAAACTAGCAAGCCCGTAAATAGCCTAAAAGTCTCGCTCCCTCAAAATGCAAAATATATAATGATCGACGACGCGGTCAGTCTAGAAAATATCAAACGGGGACTCAAAATCTACCTGGAGTAAGGAGAAATTTATGTTTGACGAGATTAGATTTAATACTATAGAACGACTTCCAAACTACGTATTTGCCGAGGTAAACGCCATAAAAATGGCCGCGCGCCGAGCGGGCGAAGATATCATCGACTTTTCGATGGGAAACCCGGAGGGTCGCACGCCTCAGCACATCGTCGATAAGCTCTGCGAAAGCGCGCAAAAAGACAAAACCCACGGCTACTCGGCGAGCGCAGGCATATACAAACTGCGCCTAGCCATCTGTAACTGGTACAAGCGCAAATACGGCGTAAATTTAGACCCCGACACCGAAGCCGTCGCTGTTATGGGCAGCAAAGAGGGCTTCGTACACCTAGCCCAAGCCGTGATAAACCCAGGCGACGTCGCCGTAGTGCCCGATCCTGCATATCCGATCCACACGCAGGCGTTTTTGTTCGCGGGCGGTAGCGTGGCGAAGATGCCGCTAAAGTACAACGACAAATTTGAGCTTGACGAAAATAAATTTTTCGAAGACCTACTTCACACTATTCGCTCAAGCTCGCCGAAACCTAAATACGTCGTCGTAAATTTCCCGCACAATCCAACTACCGTAACCGTGCAAAAAAGCTTCTACGAGCGATTAGTGGCGATGAGTAAACAAGAGCGCTTTTACGTAATCTCGGATATCGCCTACGCAGACCTTACTTTTGACGGCTACAAGACGCCGAGCATATTTGAAGTAGAAGGTGCAAAAGACGTCGCAGTCGAGTGCTATACGTTATCAAAAAGCTACAATATGGCCGGCTGGCGCGTCGGATTTTTATGCGGAAACAAGCGACTTTGCGCCGCTCTTAAAAAGATAAAATCATGGATCGATTACGGCATGTTTACCCCGATCCAAGTCTCAGCTACCGTCGCGCTAGACGGCGATCAAAGCTGCGTCGAGGAGATCCGTCAAATTTACGAAAAACGCCGCGACGTGATGCTAGAAGCCTTTGCAAGCGCAGGCTGGGAGATGCATAAGCCAAGCTCGAGTATGTTTATCTGGGCAAAAATCCCACCGCAAGTCGGAAACATCGGTAGCCTCGAGTTTTCTAAACAGCTGCTTACCAAAGCAAGCGTCGCGGTGAGCCCCGGCATCGGTTTTGGGGAGGGAGGCAACGACTACGTGCGCCTTGCTCTCATCGAAAACGAAAATCGCATCCGCCAAGCGGCGCGAAACGTCAAAAAATATCTGAAAGAATTTGCATGAATATAGCCATTTTAGGCGTCGGCACGGTCGGAGAAGCCGTAGCTAAAATTTTACTCCAAAACAAAAAACTGATCGCGGCAAGATGCGGCGAGGAGATAGTTCCCCTCATCGGCGTCGTTAGAAATTTAAGCAAAAAAAGAGACGTCGCCATCCCTCTCACGGACGATATAGATAGCGTCATAAAGCGCGACGATATCGACGTTTTCGTCGAGCTTATGGGCGGCGTCGAGGAGCCCTTTAGGGTCGTTAGCAAAATTTTAGAGCGCAAAAAAGCCGTCGTAACGGCAAACAAAGCGCTACTCGCCTATCACCGCTACGCCTTGCAAAATTTGGCGCAAAATACTCCGTTTGGATTCGAGGCTAGCGTCGCGGGCGGCATACCTATCATCAGAGCCCTTCGCGAGGGCCTTAGCGCAAACCACATCCTAAGCATCAACGGGATTTTAAACGGTACGAGCAACTATATCTTAACCTCGATGATGAGCAAGGGGTCAAATTTCGCGGACGCGCTAAAAAAAGCACAAGAGCTAGGCTACGCCGAAGCCGACCCGACCTTTGACGTAGGCGGCTTTGACGCGGCGCATAAGCTACTGATCCTAGCCAGTATCGCATACGGCGTGCACGGTAACCCTGAGGACATCCTGATAGAAGGCATCGAAGGCATCACGCCCGAGGATATATTTTTCGCCAACGACTTTGAGTACGTTATCAAACTGCTCGCCATCGCCAAAAAAACCGGCGACAAAGTCGAGCTGCGAGTACATCCCGCACTCGTACCAAAAGATAAAATGATAGCCAAAACCGACGGTGTGACAAATGCGGTAAGCGTAGTGGGCGACGCGGTCGGCGAGACGATGTTTTACGGTCCGGGCGCGGGCGGTCCTGCGACGGCTAGCTCGGTTATCAGCGATCTCATCGATATCGCCAGAGACGGCAAATCTCCGATGCTAGGCTACAAAGCGCCGTTTGAGCTAAACGCGCTTGAGCTTTTAGATCCGAGCGAAATTCGCACGAAATATTATTTTAGACTCAGGGTCGAGGATAAGGTCGGCGTGCTAGCTAAAATCACGAATTTAATGAGCGAAAACAACCTCTCTATCGATAGCCTGCTGCAAAAACCAAAGGACGAAAGTCCGTATGCGACGCTATTTTTCACAACGCACACGAGCGTGGAAAAGGACGTGAGGCGCACTATGGAAATTTTGCAAGAGCAAGAGTTCGTAAAAGAAAAACCTTTTATGATGAGGATAGAAGAGTAAAATTTGGGACTTAAGGCGTATCTTTTCGGCAAGAGCTCGGAGGATCTGGCTTGCGAGTTTTTGCTAAAAAACGGCTGCGAGATACTCGCTAGAAATTTTAGCTCCAAATTTGGTGAGATCGACGTCATCGCTAAAAAAGACGGCATTTTGCGCTTCGTTGAAATCAAAGCTACGCAGGGCGACTACGAGGCAGAGTATCGCCTCATGCCCACTAAATTTAATAAAATTTTAAAAACTATCGATTTTTATCTGCTGCAAAACAGCGCAAATGCCGATTTTCAGGTCGATTTGATCGCGATAAAAAAGGGCGAAGTAAAGTGGATAGAAAATATTAGTTTATAAAAATTCTTATTTAGCAAAAATTTAAATACTTTCGTGTATAATTACAACTATCTTTAAAAAGGAGAATAAAATGGGAAAATACATAGAACTAACAACTGCGAATTTCGACGTCGCTAAAGAGGGCGTTGCGCTAGTAGATTTTTGGGCGCCTTGGTGCGGACCTTGCCGTATGCTTGCTCCGGTCATCGACGAGCTAGCTGAGGAGTTTGAGGGCAAAGCTAAAATTTGCAAAGTAAACACCGACGAGGTGCAAGATCTAGCCGTAGAATTCGGCATCCGCTCGATCCCTACGATTTTGTTTTTCAAAAACGGAGAGCTAGTCGATCAGCTAGTAGGCGCGCAATCCAAGCAAGTCCTATCCGATAAGCTAAATTCGCTGCTTTAATGGTTTTTAGACGAGGAGGAAGCCTGCTTCCTCTCACCTCCGTTTTTGCGTCTTTTATCGGTGCAGCGCTGGTAGCAGGCGTATTTGCTTACAATAATTACAGATTTTCGCAGTATAAATTCGTAAATTTTAACGAGCTGGTTTTTTACGAGCAGGCTCAAATTTTCGCACCGCAAGACGATAAATTTTTACTCGTGGTTTTTAGCTCCAACCAATCAAACTGGAGAGAAATTTTAAAAACTTCGACTAAGGATTTAAAAATCGTCGCCGTGGACTTGCTCCAAAAACGCGCGCCCAGCGAGGGAAATATAAATTTCGTCGCTTCGGATATAAATACGATTTTAAAGCTGATGAACGTCCTAAATATCACGTCTTTGCCCGCTAGCGTGGAGCTAAAGGCGCAAAAGGGTGGCGTTTATAAACAAGATTCAAAAATAAATAAAATTTAAAAGGAAGAAATATGTTAGATTTAGCAATAATCGGAGGCGGTCCTGCAGGACTTAGCGCAGGCCTTTACGCCACTCGCGGCGG
This sequence comes from uncultured Campylobacter sp., assembly GCF_938045225.1. Taxonomy (GTDB): domain Bacteria; phylum Campylobacterota; class Campylobacteria; order Campylobacterales; family Campylobacteraceae; genus Campylobacter_A. The sequence continues at coordinate 13,383 of NZ_CALINL010000174.1, read as the reverse complement.
ACTAAAAAACGTCGTAATGTTTGAAAAAGGAATGCCCGGCGGCCAGATTACGAGCAGCTCGGAGATAGAAAACTATCCCGGTCAAAAAGCGCCCGGCGAGAGTGGCATCGACTTCATGAGTACGTGGGTCGCGCAGTGCACGCATTTTGGCCTAAAGCACGAGATGGCGGGCGTTGAGCGCGTGGTAAAAAATTCAGACGGCAGCTTCACGGTCAAGCTTGAAGGCGGCAAAGAAGAGCAGGCCAAAGCAGTCATCGTAGCCACCGGCTCTACTCCGCGCCGCGCGGGCTTTGCGGGCGAGGACGAGTTTTTCGGCAGAGGCGTGAGCACCTGCGCGACCTGCGACGGATTTTTCTATAAAAACAAAGAAGTCGCGGTTCTAGGCGGCGGCGACACGGCGATCGAGGAGGCCCTGTATTTAGCCAAAATCTGCTCGCGCGTCTACATCATCCACCGCAGAGACGAGTTTCGCGCCGCTCCCGTCACGCTAGAAAAGGCTCGCGCTAACGCCAAAATCGAGTTTATCACGAGCGCCACGATCAAGCAGGCCTACGGCGACAAAGCAGGTCTTGCAGGCCTCATCATAAACACGAAAGATGGCGAGCGCGACCTAAAAGTGCCGGGCATTTTCGTATTTGTCGGACTTAACGTAAACAACGACGTCCTCCGCCAAGAAAATGGCGAATTCGTATGCCAAACCGAAGCGGGCGGTCAAGTGAGCGTCGATCTAAAGATGCAAACTAGCGTGCCGGGACTATTTGCCGCGGGCGACATCAGAAAAGACGCGCCAAAGCAAGTCATCGTAGCCGCAGGAGACGGCGCGGTAGCGGCCCTTAGCGCACTTAGCTACATCGAGAGCTTACACTAAGATTTCTCAAATTTAGCCGAGTTTTTCGGCTAAATTTTTTCTTTTACTTCAAATTTTTCCCAAATTTATCGAATTTAGCCGAATTTGCCTTGATATAAATTTCCCCGCATTTTTCAAATCCCCACCCCAAATTCACTCAAATTTAACCGCCCTTTGGCTAAGATTTTGCAAATTTAAGAAAGCAAAAGGATCGAATTTGCACGACTTGCTAAAACTATTTAAAACTATTTTATACGCCGCGCTGTTTTTAGGACTTTATCTTTTGGCGGATAAGTACGGACTGTTTTCTAAATTTAGCTCGCCTACCCGCTTCGTCGTTACCGCCGATACTAAAATAATCCCAGGCTCAGAGCTAAGCAAATACGTAACGCAAGAGGAGATAGACGACTTTGCTTTTAGATACTGGGATATAGATAAGCAGATAAAGGACGACGCATTTGCGGAAAATTTCCGCAAGCTTTTAAAATCAAAGCAAACGGATCAAATTTTAAAATTTATGCAAGATAATAACATTAGTATAGACTCTCCACTAATAGACGGCGTTACTCCTTTGATGTACGCTAGCTTTTACGACGACGAAGCCACGGCAAAAAGACTTATAGATATGGGCGCAAACGCTCGCGCGCAAGATAACTACAAACTCTCGCCCCTGGCCTACGCCATAGAAAATAACTCTACAAAGACCGTTAAGCTGCTGCTTGATAGCGGGGTTAAATTTGATGAAGTAAAGGCGGTGCAGTACTACATATATCCTCCGTTTTATAACAACATCGAAAAGCTTATCATAGACGGGGACGACGTAAAGATAATATTTGAAGACAACTATCAAGTTAATACGGAATCAAAAGACGCATACGACCCTATGGGATATATAGTAAGTCATAACTATGTAGAGATGACCGAGCTTGCCCTTGCTAGCGGGTATAAACCGAAACTAGACGATCATCATAATACGTTTTTTCACGGACTAAGAGACGATTCCGAATTTATGCGATCTTTATATATCTCGCTAGATAGCCACCCGAACTACGAACCCATGCTAGAGCTTCTTTTAAAATACGACATCGTAGGGCAACCTACTAAAGAGGAGCTAAAGAAGGCGTATGAGGAGTGCTATAAAAGCTATAGATGGCACATTGATAATTGGAAAGAGGAAATAGATAAAAATCAGACCATACCCATACTAATACGTATGTCCATAAAAAATGGAGAGAGGTATTGCCCAGATAAAGATGGGGCATTTAGTGATACCTATACGTTTATACGATGGGCAAACGAAAAAAAGAAACTAAAAAGTATGATAAGTTTTTGGGATACATTAAAAGGCGACCCAACCAAGGTAATTTACGTAGATAGCAACAGAAGTAAATCAGACTTAAACTCAAATTTACAAAGCAAATAGATAAAAGGAGATAAAGCGTCAGCGAAAATTTGAGTTAAATTTGAGCGAGTTTAACTCAAATTTCGTTTGGCGAGAGGCAAATTTAGCTTCAATTTTAACAGTCCTTAGTCAAATCTAAAGCCAAATTTTACTCATCGCCCGGGCAGCAAATCAAATTTACCGCCGAGGCTCAAATTTTACTTCGCCAAAGCGGGATTATTTACGCTTATCACGACGTTTTTCTCGTCCAGATAGAGTTTCGCCGCGTCTCTTACGTCTTGCTCGGTGAGCGCATTTACCGCCTTTTCGTACTCGTCCAGGCTCAAAACCTCATCGCCAAAAACCAGCTCGCGCATGAGCGCGCGCGTCCAAAACTCGCCCTGAACGTAGGATTGGCGCATTTTTACGAGCGCTGATTTTTTGAAATTTTGCAGATAGCGTTTGACGTCCGCGCCGCCTTTTAGCTCGGCGACATTCGATTTTATCTCGCCCAGCACGGCGTTTACGTTATCAGGCGCAGCCGTAAAGCCAAAATGCGCGGTGAAGCTTCCGTACGGATATTTTGCGAGATTCATATGCACGCCCAGGCCGTAGACCTGCCCGCGGTCCTCGCGCACGTCCTCGCGCAGCATCATCGAAAGCACCGCAGATAGGGCGTTTACGCGCAGTAACTCTGGGCGCGAATACTTCACGTTTTCATTTTTCATTATCATCGCGGCGTCGCTTCGCTGCGTGGTTTGGTAGCTTCGCTTAAACTCCCGCTCGCCAGAAATCGTCCTCACGCCGTCATCGACGAAATTTTCGCGTTCCCCGCGCGCGGGTAAATTTGCCAGATATTTTTGTAAAAGCGGCTCGGCTGCGGTCAAATTTAGATCGCCGACCACGATAAAATCATACGACGCCGCGTTAGTAAATTTCTCTTTCACTATCTTTTTTACGTCGTTCATCTGCAGCTCGTTTATGTCCGCGGCCTCGAGCGGGTTTGTTCGCGGGTTGTTTTCGTAGAAAAATCTCGCAAATTCGTCGCGAAATTTGCGCTCGGGCAGGTTTTTGGTTTTTTCCAGCTTTTCAAGCTCGTTGATTTTTGTCTTTTTTAGCGCATTTTCGTCAAATCTAGGCTCGCTAAACTCCAAAAACAGCGCGCGCAAAAGCCACTCGAAGTCCGCACTAGCCGAGCTTGCGCTGTATCCTTGCGAAAGCTGATCGATAAATTTGCTATAGCTTAGCTGCTTGCCGCTTAGGATTTTAGCCAGGTCGTAGTTGCTAAACTCCCCCGCCCCGCTCTCGTTTGAGACCTCTACAGCTAGCGCGCCCTGCTTTGGTTTTGGCAAATTCGACGTGCCGCCGCGACTAACCGCGCTTAGCCAGACGACGTCTTTTTTGGTTTTTACTTCTTTAAATGCGACGCGCGCGCCGTTTGGCAGCTCGTAAAGGTAAAAATCAAGCTTTTCGTTATGCTTTTTCGAGACGAAATTTTTAGGTTTTAGCGTGCCGTAGTCGAAAAGCTCGCTCTTTGCCTGCTTTGCGGCTAGCGTGTCGTACGGCTTTGCCTCCGCCCAAATTTGATCAAATTTAGCCTCGTTTAGCTTTGCTCCTTTGGCGCTAATTACGTTTAGATTTTTTGCGTTTATGCCAAGTATCCGCCTAAATTCTGCGTTTACCTCCTCAAGGCTAATGCTCTCAAGCAGCGCCAAGGTAACGTCGCGCAGGTCCTTTTCGCCTAGCAGCACGCCGCCGATCCTAGTCGTATCCTCGATATTTGCCGCGACCGCGCTTGAGCGCTTGTTCCCCGCTTGCAAATAGGCATTTTTAGCCGAGTTTATAAAATCTTTTTTTGCGCTTTCAAAGTCAGCCCGGCTAAAGCCAAATTTCTCCACACCCTTTAAAACGCCCGCCAGATCGCTAAGCGCGCCGCTAAAATCATCCTCGACGGCATTTATCTCAAAAGCGTAAAGCACGTTTTGATCCTCGATGATCGGCGAGTAAAATCGCCCGCGCAGGGCCAAATTTCGCTGCTCGTATATCATCGCGACTAGGTCTGAGATGTAGTTTGCGAGCAAATTTTGCCTGAGCCTTTGGATCTCGTCGTCAAATTTATATTTTTGCGTGAAGATCAAATTTAGCGAGTTTAGCCCGATCTCTGCGGAGTCGTAGTTGTTTACGCTAAAGCCGCTTTTTATCTGGATAGTTTTATCGGGGCTTGCATAGTCGTTCGTGTTTTTTGCCGAGCTAAAGCTTTGCTTTATCATCTCCTCGATGCGCTTTTTATCAAAGTCGCCGACCGCGATAAATTTCATAAATCTAGGCTGATACGTCCTCTCGTAAAAGCCCTTTATGGTCGCCACGTCGACGTTTTTTATGATATTCATATCGCCGATAGGCGACCTTTTGGCGTAGATGCTATCGCCGTATAGCTCTGGCACGCGGTTTTTGATGTAAAATCTATACGCGGGCGTGTTTCTAGCGCGCTCTTCTTCGACGATGATACCCCGCTCTTTATCCAGCTCGGCCGCGTCAAAGCTCACGCCGTCGATCCAGTCGCGAAAAACGCGAAAAACGTCCTTTAAATTTTGCTCGTTTACGTGAATTTCTAGCAGATAGCCCGTCTGATCGTAGCTCGTCTGCGCGTTTAGATCCGCGCCAAAGGCCACTCCGAGGCTCTCTAGCTTTTTCACCAGCTCGTTTTTGCTAAACTCGCGGCTGCCGTTAAACGCCATGTGCTCGGTAAAGTGCGCCAGCCCCAGCTCGTTCTCGCGCTCGTCGGTCGAGCCTATGTTTACGACTAGATAAAAATAGGCCGAATTTGCGGGCTGCTTGTTCTCTTTGACGTAGTATTTTAGACCGTTTGCTAGCTCGCCGCTGACGATGGCGGGGTCTTGGGTCAAATTTAGCTTTTGCGAGTTTTTATCGTTCTCCGTTAAATTTAACGCGCTCAAATTTGCGTCCGCCTGCCGCGTTTTGGTAGCCTCTGGGGTCGGCACTTGTTTAGCTAAAACGCTCGCCGCAAAAACAGCTAGAAATAAAAACAAAATTTTCCTCATCGTCGTCCTTTAAATTTAAAAAGCCGATTATATAGCGCGATTTTTAATATTTTTGCCCGCGCGCAGCGAATATGGCGGCCGTGCTAAATTTATTTTTATGAAATTTATGCTAAATTTAGCCCAAATTTTAAAGGATAAATTTTGGTAAAAATAGGAATCCACGGCGCAAGCGGCAAAATGGGACGCATGATCATCGAGTGCCTAAAAAACGAGCCAAACGCGAAACTCAGCGCGGCTTATACGATAGAGCCGCTTGACTTTGCATTGCCCCAGGGCGTCATCCTCACGGACAAATTTGACGAGCTTTTCGCAAACTGCGACGTCGTTATCGACTTTACGATCAAAGATGGCGCGATAAACCTGCTAAACTACGCTCGCACCGACCCAAAACCGCTAGTCATCGGCACGACGGGTCTTGGCGAGGACGGCGCGAACCTGCTAAAGCTAGCAAGCGCGGCGATGCCGATACTTTACGCCACCAACATGAGCCTTGGAGTCGCAGTTTTAAACCGCTTGGCGGCGCTTGCCTCAAAGGCTTTGCGCGAATTTGACGCCGAGATCGTCGAGCAGCACCACAGACACAAAAAAGACGCTCCAAGCGGCACGGCACTGACTCTAGGCGAGCGCGTAGCAGCAGCTAGAGGGTTAAATCTAAAAGATATTTTAGTAACGGGCAGAGACGGCATGGTCGGGGCTCGCAGCAAGGACGAGATCGCGATCCTAGCCGTGCGAGGCGGCGATGTCGTAGGCAGGCATACGGTCGGATTTTACAACGAGGGCGAGTTTATCGAACTAAATCACACCGCAACTAGCCGCGCGACTTTTGCCAAGGGTGCTATAAAGGCGGCTATTTGGGTGGCAGGACAAGGTAGCGGGCTGTACGGGATAGATGATTGCCTGGGGCTGTGATATTTAACGGCTTATCTCGCGAGCGCCTTTGAAAGAGCTTGAAAATTCGGGCTTGCGGCAGACCGAGCGTCTAGCCTCGCCCAAATTTTCTGCGCAACTTTCAAATTCGTTTCGCGATATTTTGCCTTATTTTTTATGTTAAATTTTGATATTTTTTAAAATTGCGGAAAATCGGCGGCGATATTTTTGACTTAGGCGAGGCGAAATTTAAATTTTAAGCATAGGCTAGACACGAAGTCTACCGAGCTTGAAATTTAAATTTTAACGAAGCATAAGGTAAAAAGATAACACCCCTAAAAAAGGATAAAAATGTGTGCGATAGTTGGAGTAATAAATTCTAAAGATGCGGCAAAAACGGCATATTATGCGCTATTTGCCATGCAACACCGAGGCCAAGAAGCAAGCGGCATCAGCGCATGCGAAAACGGCCGTATAGAAACCGTCAAAGGCCGCGGGCTAGTTACCGAAGTCTTTGATAAGACGAACCTCGAGAGCCTAAAAGGCGATATGGCGATCGGCCACAACCGCTACGCCACCGCAGGCAAAAACTCTGCCGCCGATGCCCAGCCCATCGCCGCAAACTACTCGCTAGGCCAAGTCTCTATCGTGCACAACGGCAACCTCGTAAACAAAGACGAAGTCCGAGAAGCTCTGATCGCCGAGGGCGCGATATTTCAGAGCAACATGGACACCGAAAACATCGTCCACCTCATAGCTAGAAGCCACAGCGAACACCTACAAGACCGCATCGTCGCCGCTCTAAAACAGATCAAAGGCGCCTACTGCCTACTCATCCAGTCGCGCCATAAAATTTTCGCCATACGCGACCGCTGGGGCGTGAGACCGCTCTCGCTGGGACGCCTAAAAGACGGCGGCTACATCGTAGCTAGCGAGACGTGCGCGTTTGATTTGGTGGGCGCGAGCTTCGTTCGCGACGTGGAGCCGGGCGAGATGCTGGTTTTTGAACAGGGCAAAAGCGAGTTTGAGAGCGTGCGCCTTTTTGAGCCAGAGCCTAGGGTTTGCGCGTTTGAGTATATTTATTTCGCGCGCCCCGATAGCGTCATAGAGGGCAAAAGCGTCTACGAAGTACGCAAAAAAATGGGCGAAACGCTAGCCAAAAAGAGCAAGATTGGCGCGGACTTCGTCGTACCGGTACCTGATAGCGGCGTGCCGGCGGCGCTGGGATACGCAAACGCCAGCGGGATACCGTTTGAGCTAGCCATCGTGCGAAATCACTACGTCGGCCGCACCTTCATCGAGCCGACTCAAGAGATGCGCAACCTCAAAGTCAAACTCAAGCTAAATCCGATGGCAAGCCTGCTCAAAGGCAAAAGCGTAGTCGTAGTGGACGACAGCATCGTGCGCGGCACGACATCCAAAAAGATCGTCGAATTACTGCGTCACGCGGGCGCGAGAGAGATACACTTTAAGGTCGCTTGCCCCGAGTTAAAATACCCCGAACGCTACGGCATCGATACTCCGAGCTTCGATGAGCTAATCAGCGCAAACAAAACGCCTGAAGAAGTATGCAAATATATCGGCGCGGACAGCCTCGAGTTTTTGGACGTGGACGAGCTAGTTAGCAGTATCGGCAGCGAGCGCAAATACTCGTTAGTTAGCTTTGACGGGGATTATTTTATCAAGTAAATTCGGCCTTTGCCGTTTCAAATTTGACCTATTTTGGCAAATTTGAACTCGCCAAATTTAAGCGGCAAAACCCGCATCTTGAAAATGCGAATTTTTGTTTTTGGCGGTTTTGCTTCAAATTTGGGTTTTTACAGATTTAAATTTGATGAAATTTGTGCTCAAAATTTGGCGAATCAAATTTTAAAATTTGATTTCGAGCGCCATACTGCGCAAAAATGAAAATATTTTATCAATATATAAGCAAACGTTGAATATAATTGCGAACTTTAACGTCACGGTAGCTCAGCTGGTTAGAGCGCTGGTCTCATAAGCCGGAGGTCGGGAGTTCAAGTCTCCCCCGTGACACCATAAAGCTCTAAAATACGGGTTTTCTACGATTTTATATCGCATTTTCCTTTCATGAAATATAGCTTAAAGTTTGTAGCAAATTTAAATTTATGTAGCAAAAATTTAAGCCGTTTGTAATTCCAACACATTTTTATAAAATTATTGTTCTCTCGCAAATATCACAAGCATTAAAAAATAATAATAGTGTCGTTAAGTTTTAAGATCACAAATTTAAAATGCATTACTTTTCAAATTTTAAAAATTAACCTCTGCTCAAGCGATAAAAACACGCTATACGCAATGGCTAGTATATTATAAAATAATTTATAAATAATTATTTAAGCATTATTGATATATACTCTTGTTTTTATTTTAAAATCAAGGGAGAATAATGAGACTTAGTATTTTTGCTTCAGTCGCTGTTTTAGCTACTTTTGCCGTTGCAGACACAAAGACGGACGGCTACTCGGTGATGCTTCCAAGCGTAGAAGTCGAAGGCATTTCCGAGCAAGATAACCTAAAGGGCTACGTCGCCTACGATAGCGCGGAAGTAAATAGAAACGGACTTAGCAACAAGCAAACACCTCAAACTATCGAAACTATCGATATACAAAAAAATCGCAACTACGGCACGAACGATCTTTCAAGCATCCTAGAAGGAAACGCAGGCATTGACGCAGGCTACGATATGCGCGGCGAGAGTATAAAAATAAGAGGCTTTAGCGTAGACGGCGGAGATATATACAGAGACGGCGTGAGAGACTCGGGTCAGATCAGGCGTAGTACGGCAAACGTCGAGCGCGTCGAGATTTTAAAAGGACCGGCTTCTATCCTATACGGCAGGAGCAACGGCGGCGCGGTCGTAAATTTAGTAAGCAAAAAGGCAAATTTTACCCCCGTTTATAAGGTCTCGGGTAGATACGGCAGCTGGAGCAGATGGGGGCTTGGCGCAGACGTAAACCACGCGGTAAATAATCAACTGGCCGTACGCCTAACTACCGACGGCGAGCGCGGTAAATCGTGGCGCGAAGGCATAAAATATAAAAATTTTATGATAAGCCCTAGCGTCATCGTAACAAACCAAAGCGGCGACGTAAGCTTTGAAGCGCAGTATACGTACGACAACGCCTGGCGAGTGCCCGATAGAACTCCAACCAAAGCCGTATACGACAAACTAGGTATCGACTACGAAAAGGGCTTTTCTCACGAGGGCGACTTCGTGGAGGACAGACTGCACTTTTTTCGCACGGAATTAAATGCCGAGCTAGCAAAAGAGCTAAATTTAAAATGGGTTTTTGGATACAGAAAAGCTAGCCAAAATTTTGATCACTTTTTTGCGGGCAGTATCGTTAGTGGCAACAGACTAAGGCAAAACTACGCAAAGCAAGAGACAGATAACGAAACTATCTCAAACGCCTTTACGCTTACCAAGGAGCTAAATTTCGAGAGATTTAAGCACAACATCGCAGTCGGCTACGATAACAGCATCGAAACTCGCCATCCAAGGCTCTGGTATAGCAGAACCCATACGCAAGATATCGACCCATACGCATCTAGGGGCAGCTGGACGTCAAACAGAAACGTCCCGCTCACGACCGATAACAAACACCGCGCGATCAATCACGGCGTGTTTTTCGAGGATCTCATTAGCCTTGACGACACGTATAGATTAATGCTCGGCGGTAGGTTTGATTTTTACAAATTTAAAACCAGAAACATAAGAGGCCAAACAAACAGCTACACCGGCGACTCGTTTAGCCCGAGGGTCGGCTTTTTATGGGACTTTGCGACCGATCACACCGCTTACGTCTCGTATTCTCAGAGCTTTGCGCCCTACGGCGGTAGAGGCAATATCGGCATCAGCACCGAAGATACGTCAAAGCTTGATCTAAAACCGCAAAACAACGTCCAATACGAAATCGGACTAAAAAGCACTTGGGCGGATAATAAATTTAGCTCAAACATCGCGGTGTTTCAGATCGAACATAAAAATATCCGCTATCAGCCAGACCCTACAAACGACCCATATACTTGGGCGGTTCGCGGCAAGGAGCGTAGCCGAGGCATCGAGCTAAACGTGCTAGGACAAATTTATGAGAATTTATACCTGCGCAGCTCGCTTGGCTACACAAACGCCAAGGTTACTAAAGACAACTCAAACCCGCTAAACGAAGGGCTTAATCTAAATGAAACCACGCGCTGGCAGGGCAATGTCTTTTTACGCTACGTAAATGCCGACAAATGGTACGTAGAAAGCGGCGTTACCGGCTACTCCAAACGCTACTTTTACTCTACTAGCGGCGGTAGAATCCAAGAACAACACTTGCCGGGCTTTGCTAGAGTTGACGTGAGCGCGGGATATAGCTTCACCGAGCATGCGCAAATGACGCTAGCTATAAACAATCTCTTTGATAAAAAATACTGGCGCTCAAGCTCGAGGCTAGGCGACGAGAGATCGTTTATGGTGAATTTCCACTATAATTTTAATTAAAATATAAAAACGATAGGTTATCCTATCGTTTTTATCGGTTATAAAACCGCTTCATCTATCGCGGCCCAAAAATTAAAAACTTAGTGCCAATGACTTGGCTTTGACTGCGGGATAGATAAAATTTCAAATTTAACATATCTTATAAGCTTTAAAAATTGCCTCAAACCCATCTTATTAGATTGGCCATCTAGTCTTTGGCGGCAAATTCTATCTGTATACGATAATTAATATTAAATTTATTCCATATTAGTTATTATTCGCAAAGAAAGATTGATAACTTAAATCAATCTTAAGTATTCTAAAGGATTTTATATGATTGTTTTAAAAAATAAAGCTTTTGCGCCTATCGTTTCTCTAGTATGCGCAATAAATTTACAAGCCGCAGATAATATAAATTTAGAAGAGGTCGTAGTCACGGCTAGCGGTTTTTCGCAAAGTATTAAAAACGCACCCGCCAGCATATCAATCGTTAAAAATGACGACCTGGCAAAAGATAGCTTCACCTCGCTTCACTCTATCGCCTCAAAAGCTCCGGGAGTTAGCGTTATAGGCGGCGAGGACGGACCTGCCAGCGGTATCTCGATCCGAGGCATGGAACGTTCGCAAACGCTAGTTCTCATAGACGGCAAAAGAGTAAATTCAAGCGCGGCCAATCCAAAAGGCGGTGCTGGCGATATGAACTCAAATTTTATCCCGCCGGTTGAGGCGATAGAACGCATCGAGATCATCAGAGGACCGATGAGCTCGCTTTACGGTAGCGATGCGGTGGGCGGAGTCATAAATATCATCACGAAGAAAAACTTCGATAAATTTAGCGGCTCCGTGAGTATATCCGGTACCGCGCAGGCTCATAGCGGCATCGGCTCGCAGCGCCAAGCGGACTTTTATCTTAACTTCCCGCTTCTTAACAAATACCTCGGCCTTCAGCTCTGGGGCTACAAAAAATTACGCGACGAGGATAGCTATCCGGGCGGCTATCAAGAAAGCGATAAGAAAAACTTTAGCGCCAAACTATGGATCACGCCGAATGAATACAATAAATTTTATCTCCTAGCCTCCCAAGAACGCCACGAATACTCAAGGACCGTCGGCAAGACGGCAACCGTAAGGACAAACAGGCTACTAAATAGCTACGACTACAAAAAAGATAGCTACGGAGTAGGATACCTGGGAAATTTTGAAAATTTAAATGCCGACGTAAGTTACATTTATGACGAGACGAAGCGAACGAGCCTCTTTGATAGCTTAACGCCGGCTGATGTCAAGAACCACAACTTTAACTCCAAATTTAGCACCTTCCTAGATTCGCATACGCTAACTTTCGGCTATGATTTCAGCAAACAGACGGTTAAAACCACATTTATCGTATCAAATTCGAGCAGAAGCGTACTGCGAAACCCGAAAGCCTACTCTATGAAAGAGCATGCGGCATTTTTAGAAGACGAGTGGGAGATTTTAGACGACAAGCTTTATTTGACGCTGGGCGGCCGCTTCACTCATAACGAATTTTTCGACGATCATCTCTCGCCGCGTGCGTATCTAGTTTATAATCTAACCGACAACTGGACGCTAAAAGGCGGCGTAGCGACAGGATATAAAACGCCGAACGTCAATCAGATCTCGCCGGAAGTCGGCACCATACAAGGCGGCTGGAGGATCGTAGACTTTGGTAACGCAGACCTAAAACCCGAAAAGAGCCTAACTTATGAAATCGGCGCTTACTACGATAGCGGCGACGATTTTAGAGGTTCGGTTACTCTATTTAGAAACGAGTTTAAAGATAAAATCCTAGATACCGACGGCAGTAGCATCAACCGTATTCCGGCATTTGGCTCGTGCGCTACGGCTCCGCACGTAAATTGCCCGGGCTGGGGAACTTACTTTAACATCGACGGTGCAGACGTCTGGGGCATCGAGCTTAGCGCAGACTACGACATACTAAAAAATCTAAATTTGCGCGGCAACTACACATACAACAACTCCAAAATCAAAACCGGCGATCCGACGATCAATACCCCAAACGGTCCGGTTAAATTTAGCCAGACCAATCTTGGCCGACTAGACGGCAAATCTCTGACTGCAACGCCCGAGCACGCGGCGAATTTGACGCTTACGTATAAGCCTATCGCAAGCGTGAGCACCTTTATCGGGGCAAACTACGCGAGCGAGCTAACCAGCGTCAAATTCGGCCCCGGCAATAAAGTAAGCGAAAACGACAAAAAGCTTTTTACCGTCGATTTGGGTGCTAGCTGGGAAGTAAATAAAAATTTAAGCCTAAATTTGACCGCCTACAATATCTTTGATAATATCCGCTACGACGAGGGAATGGCCGATGACGGCAACTACTACTGGTATCCTGAAGAGGGTAGGAGATTTTGGTTTAAGGTAAGCGCGAAGTGGTAAGGATTGTTAAATTATTTTTGGGAGCTTTGATTATGATTGGTGTAGCCAGCGCAAAGCCTACTCAGTACATAGAGCCGATAGATGAAAGCGTTTATCGGCTTTTTGACGTTAAATACTCTATACTAGAAAACGCGGACGGAGAAATATATAAAATTTTTAACTCGCCCTTTAAAAGTGAATCTATAATATTCTGCTCCTCATGTTTTTCTAAATTACCATGTAAACATTGTGCTGGAATACCTAAAACTTTAAGTTCCTCTACCTGATCTTTCATTAGTGAAATCAAAGGCGAAATAACCAAAGCTGTTCCTTCTAG